>JAUZEM010000493.1 GCA_030839005.1 Actinomycetota bacterium
GATCGCGTGCGCGAGCAGGATCGCCGCGACCACAGCGAAGACGACGATGCCCCCGAACGTGAGCAAACGCATTGCAGGCGGAACGCGCGGTCCGGAGGGTGACGGGCGCTCCACTCCGTCGGCAATCGACTGGATGACTGCCGAGGCGCGTGCCGTGTAGTCGTCGTGCAGCACGCGATAGGTGTCGGGATCGATGTTGCCGGTCGCGAGCTCGGAGTCGAGGTCCTCGAGCGAACGCAGGAGGAAGTCGCGCTCGGCCTCGAGGTTGTCGCTCATCTGCCGTCCTCGTTCTCGCCACCGACGTCGTCGCGTGCCCGGCGCACGATGCCCTCGTCCGCGTCGGTGGCCGCCAGGCGCGGCGTCCGGCTCCACCTTCGCACTGCGATGACGATGCTCGCCGATCCCAAGATGACCGCCACTGCAGGCAGACCCCAGGCCACGATGCCGAGACCCGAATTCGAGGGTGTTTCGAGGATTCGCTCGGTGTATCTCGAAACGTAGTACGCGCGGATTTCCGCGTCCGACTGGCCGGCGGCGATCCGGCGCGGGATGTCGTCGCGGATGGCGCGGGACTGGGGCGCGTTGCTGTCTGCGATCGACTGGCCCTCGCACACCGGGCACGCGAGTTGATGCTCGAGCCGTCGCGCCCGTGCCGCGGGCGAGTTGTCGGGCCGGGAACGCACGACGAGCACGACGATTCCCACGGTCACGACGACGGCGAGCGCGATCCACGGCACGAGCTTGCGCGACTTCATCCGCGGATCAGGCTCACGTGCATTCTTGACCGTTGCGCGCGCCCCGGAGCCACGCGTCGAGCACCGCCTGGCTCGACGCACCGAGCCGGCCGCACACTGCGACACCGTCGGGCGAGAAGACGTAGGTCTCCGGCTGGCCCGTGGTACCGAAATCGAGGGACGCGCTGCCGCTGGGGTCGACCGCAACCGGCCACGTGATGCCTTGTTCCTTGACGTAGCCCCTTACCGTCGACGCGTCGTCGTCGATGATGATCCCGATCATCGCGAAGTCGGCCTCCGACTTGTGCTCCGCGTAGAACTCCTTCAGCGCGGGAGTCTCTTGCCGGCACGGGATGCACCAGCTGTTGAAGAAGTTGACGACGAAGGTCTTGTTCCTCAACCCCGCAGAGGTAACGGGCTTGCCCTCGAGGTTCTTCAGGCTGAAGCTCGGCACCGGCGCGTGTTCGAGCACGAGCCGCGGCACGGAAGGCTCGGAACGGGTCTGCACCGCGAGCACGACCCCGAACACGACCAGCAGGGCGGCTGCCGCCAGCGCGACCCACCGAACGGGAAATTGCATCAGGTGCGAGCTTCGGCCAGCGGAGCCGGTGCCGAGTCGTCACCGGCCACGGCGGCGATCCTTCGCGCGAGCACATCGCGTTTGCGCACGGGTACGAGCGCGAGCGCGGTGCCGAGCGCCATGATCAAACCGCCGATCCAGAGCCACATCACCATCGTCCCGATCTGCACGCCGATCGTGACGCGGCCCGACGTCGGCGACGACACGAGCGTCAGGTAGATGTCGCGCCATAGGGTGGTGTGGATCGAGGGAGTGCCGATGCCCTCGGCCGCGTTGGGGAACGTGGAGATCGCGGGCGCGAGCTCGCCGACACCACTGACCTTCACGCGCGCCTTGATCGTGGTCTTCTGCGCCGACTCGGACACCTCGCGGGCGAGGTAGGTCACGGTGTAGCCGCGCACTCGCGCGGACTCGCCGGGCGACAGCTGCACCTCCCGCTTCGTCGTGTAGCCGCCGGTGGTCGCGAGCGCGATCGCAAGCACCACGACACCGGCGTGCACCAGCAGACCGCCGTACAACCGTGGATTCGAGCGCACGGTGCGCGCCGCGGCAACTCGAAGGACCTCGGAGGTCGCACGCTTCCGGGCCCGGATCCCCACGACGACCGAACGACCGATACTCGTGAGTGCGAACGCGCCGAGGGCGAAGGCGCCGACGTTGGCGAGGCCGTGCGCGCCGGCAACCAGCGCGATCACCAGCGTGAGGGCGCCCGCCCACGCGGGGATCAACAGCCGGTCGCGCAGCAACTCCCCGCTCGCAGCCCGCCAGGGCAGCACCGGCCCGACCGACATGAGGAACAGCAGGGCGATGCCGATCGGCACGCCGAGGCGCGTGAAGTACGGCTGCCCCACCGTGACCTGTTTGTTCTGCAATGCCTCGACCAGCAGTGGGAACACGGTGCCGGTGAGCACGACGAGCGCGAACCCGGCGAACAGCAGATTGTTCAACAAGAAGGCCGCTTCGCGTGAGACGGCGGAGTCGATACGACCCGGCGAGCGGAGCTTGTCGCCGCGCCAGGCGACCAATCCGACACACCCGAACGCGCACACGCCGAGGAACGTCAGCAACCACGGACCGATGCTCGACTGCGAGAACGCGTGCACCGAGTTGATGACGCCCGACCGGGTCAGGAACGTACCGAGGATCGTGAGGCAGAACGTCGCGAGCACGAGCGACAGGTTCCACACCCGCAGCATGCCGCGACGCTCCTGCACCATCACCGAGTGGATGAACGCGGTTGCGGTGAGCCACGGCAGGAGCGATGCGTTCTCAACTGGATCCCAACCCCAGAAGCCGCCCCAGCCGAGTACCGAATAGCTCCACCACGCGCCCAGCACGATGCCCACGGTGAGGAAACCCCACGAGACGAGCGTGGTCCGTCGCACCGCCGCGAGCCAGCCCTCGCCGAACCGGCCCGTGATCAGCGCGGCGAGCGCGAACGAGAACGGGATCGCGAAGCCGACGTATCCCGTGTAGAGGAACGGCGGGTGGATCGCGACGAGCGGATGGTTCTGGAGCAATGGATTCGGGCCGGCACCGTCGAACGGCACCGAGCCGGTCTGGGCCTTGAACGGGTTGGCGGCGAAAAGCATCAGCGCGAAGAAGAAGAGCAGCACCGCGTACTGCACCAAGGTCGCCCAGGCGACGAGCGGGTCGTCGGAGCGGTTCCGGAATCGCCACGTCGTGACGGCCACGTAGACCGACAGCAAGAGCGCCCACAAGAGGATCGAACCCTCGAGCGCGCCCCAGGCCGCGGTGAACGTGTAGAGGCCGGGCGTCGCGCGCGCGACGTTGTCGGCGACGTACTTGATCGAGAAGTCGTGGCCGAACAATGCCGTCTCCATGACGACGAACGCGCCGACGGCGGCGACGAGCACCACCGCGACGTAGCGCCGGCCGAGCTCGAGCAGCGAGCGGCGCCGCGTCGCGAGGCCCGTCGCCAGCGTGGCGAGGCCGAGGGCGCACGCGACGGTACCGATCGTGAGCAGGCCGAAGCCGAGCTGTGCTCTCAACTGCCG
The DNA here is from genome assembly GCA_030839005.1 of Actinomycetota bacterium. Classification (GTDB taxonomy): domain Bacteria; phylum Actinomycetota; class Acidimicrobiia; order IMCC26256; family PALSA-610; genus PALSA-610. The sequence goes on from JAUZEM010000493.1 coordinate 3,333, forward strand.
CGGCCGATCGGGTCGGGCGGACACTGGGTGCCGGTCTTGGGCGGCCTGTAGTCGGCGCCGTGCTTGATGAGCAGGCGGGTCGAATCGAAGGTGGTCGATCCGGACGCACTCCAATGACCCTCGGCAACCACCGGCGCGCAATCCTTGAACAGCTCGGGCTCGTTGCCGATGTGGTGGACGTGCACCGTGACCCCGCCCTCGGTGAGGTCGAAGTCGGCGCCGTCGGAGTGCTGTTGAATGCTGAGCGGAAGCACTCCTCCGCCGATCCGCATCGTACGCATACCGTCGTGCGGTTCGTCCCGCACCGCTTGCGAGATGGTCTTGAAAAAGACGACGTTCTTCTGCATTAGTACGAGCATCCATGCGACGGCGCCGACGCACAGCAGCGCGACGATCGTGTACCGCAGACGGTTGCTCTTGCGGAGCGGGGCCGGTGCCAGCGGTTGAGATTCAGTCACGGTTCTCGTCGCGAAGCGTTCGTCGCAAATGTCGGGTGCGCAACCGCACCCACCCGAAGTAGCCCACGAGCGCGGCCGTGGTGATCGAATAGCCCGCGGCCACGAACCCCCAGTTGTGACTCATACCGGCGCGACCTCCACGTGCTCGGCTTGGACCCGGTCCGCAATCGCGCGCTCGAGCTCGCGTGCCTCGCGTCCCTCTTCGAGCTGCGCGAGCTCGAAGCGCTCGAGCACGAGGTAGCCGTAGAGCAAGGTGAAGGAGACGACCGCAGCGACGAGGGTGAAGGCCATCGAACCGTCGATCTTCACGCTGAGCCGCTCGTTGAAGACGGTGCCCTGTTGATGCAGCGTCTGCCACCAGGTCACCGACAGGTAGCTCACGGGAACGTCGGCAAACGCGATGAGCGCGGCGATCGCACTCCGCTTCCCGCGCTCGTCGGCGGTCGTTCCGGTGCGACGTAGCGCGAGATAGCCGAGGTAGAGGAAGAAGAGGATCGCGGTAGTGGTGAGACGCGCGTCCCACTCCCACCAGGTTCCCCATGTCGGCCGGCCCCAGAGCGACCCGAGTACGAGCGTGAGCCCCGTGAACACGACGCCGACCTCGGCCGACGCGCCCGCGAGCAGGTCCCAGGTGGTGCCACGCGTGCGCGGCAACAGCCACAGCAACGACGCCAGCGCGGTGACACCGAAGGCCAGATACGCGATCCACGCCGTCGGCGCGTGCAGATAGAGCAGTCGCACCGCGTCGAAGCCTTGATCGGCGCGCGGCGGCGTGATCCACAACGCGAACACGGCGGTAACGGCGAGGGCGACGACGGTCACCGCGAGGAAGAGCCGTTTCATGCTTCCTCCAGGAGCGGGCCGAACGCGACGGTGCCCGCGGCTACCGCCAGCACGGCGAACGCCGCGAGCAATTGCACCCAAGGCCACGCGTCGCCCGGGACACCGTCGAGCGCCGCTTGGAACGAACGCGTCGCGCCGAGCATCACCGGAGTGACCGCCGGGAGCACGAGCAGAGGCACGAGCGTCTCGCGGGCGCGCAATCCTCCGGCCAGCACGCCGTAGACCGTACCGGTGGCCGCCAGTCCGACGGTAGCGGCCACAGCTGCGCAAAGAAGGACGACCACGCCCCGGACGGAGACGTCGTACAACACGACGACGGCGGCTCCGACGATCACCTCGAGCAAGAACAACTCGACCGCGACCGCGGCGGCCTTGCCGAGGAAGATCGAGCCGCCGTCGAGACCGGACAGCCGCAGTCCGTCGCGCGCGCGATTGGCTTCCTCGATCGCGAACGACCGCCCGACCGCGAGCACGACGGCGAGGAGCACCGCGGCCCAGAACAGCCCTGGCGCGGCCTGGTGCAGCAGCGTGCGGTCGGAGTCGAGCGCAAACGCGAACAGCAGCACGACGACGCCACCGAACGGGACGATCTGCTGCAGGGCGACCCGCGACCGGCGCTCGATGCGCAGATCCTTGCCCGCGACGAGCAGGGCGTCGCGCAGAAAGCTCATGCGCGCGCCTCGACCTCGGCCACGACCGGCGCCGCGGTCGGAGCGGCAGCAGTTGCAGCGTGAACCTGGCCGGCGACGATGCGAACCTCGCGCGTCGCGAGCCTGCGTGCGAGATCGAGCTCGTGCGACGCCAAGATCACCGTGCCGCCCTCCGCGGGCGTCGAGCGCACGATGTCCGCCAACACCGCGCGACCGTGCTCGTCGAGGCCGGCGTGCGGCTCGTCGAGCAAGAGCAGACGCGGCTTGCGGACGAGCGCGTTGGCCAGCGACAAGCGCCGGCGCTGCCCCTGCGACAACCTGCCGTGCGCGGTGTGCGCGACCCGTTGCAAACCGACTCGTTCGAGCGCGTCGTCGGCATCAGCCGCGCGGCGACCGGTCGATCGGGCCACGAAGCGTATGTTCTCGGCGACGGTGAGATCGTCGTAGCAGAACGTCTCGTGACCGACGAGCGCGACCGCGCGGCGCACGCGACGTGGCTCGACCGCCAGATTCACGCCGAGCACCTCAGCCTCTCCCGCGCGCAGCGCCAAGAGACCCGCACACAGCCGCAACAGCGTGGTCTTGCCGGCGCCGTTCGGTCCGCTGAGGAGCACGACCTCTCCGGTTTCGACCTCGAGGTTGGCGCCCGCGAGCGCGGGAAATCGTCCGAGCATGCAAACGGCCGACCGAAGGCGTACGCAGCGCAACCAGAGCTCCGGGGACCGGGGGTGGCGGTACGGGCGAAGCTTACGGAGAGGTCGGCGAACCCGGCGAACCGGGCCGACCACCGCGCGGGAGCGCCGCGTCACGGCCGGTACGATCGTCGGCGTGCGACGTGCGATCGCGGGCATCGGCCGGACGCTGGTGACCCTCGGGATCCTGATACTGCTGTTCGTCGTGTATCAGCTGTGGGGCACTGGCATCTTCACCGCTCGCGCCCAGGAAAACCTCAAGAACAACTTCCAAAAGGAGATGCGGCAATACGCCGCGGAGAACGACACCGTCGGCGCGGTCCCGACGACGGTCAAGAAGCCCGCCCCCCGAGCCGGACCGACCACGACGACCGTTCCCTACTCCGCCGCGCGGCCTCCGATCCCGACGCCTGCCGACGGCGACGTCGAGGGTTGGATAACGATCCCGCGCATCAACCTGCACATGTTGTTCGTCGAGGGCACGTCGCGAGACGATCTCAAGAAGGGCCCGGGTCACTACCCGGGCACACCGCTGCCCGGAACGATCGGCAACGCCGCGATCGCCGGGCATCGCACCACCTA
>JAUZEM010000506.1 GCA_030839005.1 Actinomycetota bacterium
GACCCACGATTCCGACAGCCAGGAGTGGGAGTTTCCCGCGCAGTACATGTTCAAGGGGGTACCGCACTACGACCGCGTCGACGATCCGGTCGAGATGCTGATCGAGAAGATGAACCGGCACGGCATCTCCAAGGCCCTCACGGGGATGGCCGTCGACGGCAACGCGAAGATCGCGCTGGACCGTTATCCCGACCGCTTCATCCCGTCGACCAACACCGACCCGAACCAGGGAATGGACGCGGTACGGAAGCTCGACGAAGACGTCCGCGTGCACGGCGCTCGCGCCGTCAACTGCTGGGGCACCGGCCTCATCCCGCAAGTGCCTCTCAACGACAAGAAGATGTATCCGATCTATTCCAAGTGCATCGAGCTCGACATCCCGATCTTCTTGTACGCGGGTGTGCCCGGGCCGCGCATTCGCTTTGCACCCCAGGACGTCGCGCTCCTCGACGAAGTGTGCTGGTTCTTCCCCGAGCTCAAGATCGTCACGCGCCATGGTGGCGAACCCTGGACGCAGCTCATGGTGAAGCTCCTGCTCAAGTGGCCGAACCTCCACTACTCCACCTCCGCGTTCGCGCCCAAGCACTACAACCGCGACATCATCGAATTCGCGAACACACGCGGCGCCGACAAGATCATCTACGCGGGCTACTACCCCATGGGTCTCGACATCGACCGGATCTTCGCCGAGCTGCCGCACGTGCCGTTCCGCGACCACGTGTGGCCCAAGTTCCTGTACGAGAACGCCGCGCGCGTGCTCGACCTCTAACGGTCGGGACGACGGGAGGGGCATGGGGCCGCTCGACGGCGTCAAGGTGATCGAGCTACCGAACATCGGGCCGGTGCAGTTCGCCGGCATGTTGCTCTCCGACCTGGGCGCCGAGGTGCTGCGGATCGATCGGGCGGCCGATGTCGCGAGCGGACGTTCGGTCGCCGGAGGAACCGCGTCGGCGTATTCGGTGATCGACCGTGGACGGCGCAGCGTGGGAGTCGATCTCAAAAACCCGGGCGGCGCCGACGTCGTGCTGCGGTTGTGTGAGCACGCCGACGTGCTGCTCGAAGGCTTCCGGCCCGGTGTCGCCGAACGGCTCGGCGTGGGTCCGGAACAGTGCCGCGCCCGCAACCACCGTCTCGTATACGCGCGCATGACGGGATGGGGTCAGCACGGTCCGCTCGCCGGCGATGTGGGCCACGACATCAACTACCTCTCCGTTGCCGGTGTGCTGTGGCATCTCGGTCCGGAGGGCCATGCGCCCGTGCCGCCGATCAACCTGCTCGCCGATTTCGGCGGCGGCGGTTCACTGGTCGTGATGGGCATCCTCGCCGCGCTGGTCGAGCGCGCCGGATCCGGCGCCGGTCAGGTCGTCGACGCGGCGATGATCGACGGCAGCGCGCAGCTCATGAGCATCTTCTTCGGCATCGACGCCATGGGCGGGTGGGGTCCGCGCGGCACCAACCTCCTCGACGGCGGCGCCCACTTCTACAACGTGTACGAGACTGCGGACGGCCGCTACGTCTCGCTCGCCGCGTACGAGCCGAAGTTCTACGCGAACCTGCTGCGGCTGATCGGACCGCTCGGCTTCGACGACATCGATCCGGAACAACAGATGGACATGACGAACTGGCCGGCGCTGAAGCTCCGTCTCGCGTCCCTGTTCCGCACCAGGACGCGCGACGAGTGGGTGGCCTTCTTCGCCGGGACCGAGGTGTGCTTCGCTCCGGTGCTGCCCATGTCGGAGGCGCGGACGCATCCGCACAACGTGGCGCGTCAGATGTTCGTCGACGTCGAAGGCGCGCCCCATCCCGCGCCCGCGCCCCGATTCAGCCGCAGCACGACTGCCGTGCAGGGCGCACCCGTCAAGCCCGGCGCGCACACGGACACGGCGCTCGCCGATTGGGGATTCGAGGACCGTGAGATCGCGGAGCTCAAAGCGGGCGGCGCGATCGCGTAGCGGCGCGCACGCTCGAGTCCGACTAATCCAATCGGTTCGCTTCGCCGAGTCAGTCAACTGATCCGACGAAGGCAGTCTGATCGTCTGGCGCCGGGGGAGATCCCGCGGATCGGGGTGTACCGTCGTCGGTACGTGAGCGACGCCTGATTCGAGTCGGCCTTCCAGGCTCTCGACCCTCTCGCCTTCCGTCTCTTCCGTAAGTCGGAACGGGAGGCATGGGCGGCAATGCACGAACAGCGGTTCTTGTGCTTCGGCGAGATTGACCTCGCCGAATCGGCTCACCTACGCGACGAGCTGCTCGCGACGATCCGAAGGAGCAAGGGCAACCTCACCATCGATTTTCGCGACGTGACGTTCCTGGATTGCGCGGGCATACGCGTACTTATGGAAGCTCAGTCAATTCTCGTATCGCACGGGCGACACTTTCGCCTCGTCCATGTGGCTCGAACGCCTCGGCGTCCCCTCGACGTCCTCGGACTGGCCAAGGTTCTTCGCGTCGAAGACGGCCCGAACGGTCCGCCAAACCCAAACTGAGCCACGCCGCGATTCGGCGTCACATGTTCCGGGCACTTTTCCGGCGGGGCGGGTTCGACGTTGTGAGATCCGGCAAGCTGGTTGCATGAGCTCATCTTCCGGCAGCGGCACGGTCGCGTTCGTCTGCGCGATGCCGATCGAGCTTTCGCCGCTCGTGCGCATGCTCTCCCTCACGGAGACCGAGGTGAACGGCACGAAGTTGCACGAAGGAACCCTCGACGGCCGCGCGGTCGTCGCCATCGTCACCGGGATGGGGACGACGCTCGCAACCGAAGGAACCGCGCGCCTGCTCGAGGCGGTCGTGCCACGATGGGTGCTCGTCGTCGGCATCACCGGCGCGCTCGAGAGCGAGACTCCGATCGGCACACTGGTCCTGCCCGAGGTGGTGGTGAACAGCGAGACCGGAACCGAGCACCGCCCGGCGCAACTCGGCGACGGACGACCGCACGGGACGATGTGGACCACCAACGGGCTGACCACCAACAAGGACGACCTCGCGCGCCTTCGCGCGCGCGGCGTCGTGTCGCTCGACATGGAGACCGCGGCCATCGCCGAGTGCTGCGAGACGCGGGGGATCCCGTGGTCGGTGTTCCGCGTGATCTCCGACCGGGCGAACGACGGCACGGTCGACGAGGAGGTGTTCCACCTCAGCAACCAGGACGGCACGCCGAACCCCGCGGCGATCGAGAGGTACATCGCCGAGCACCCCGAACGCCTGCCGCTCCTCGCCCAGATGGCGGAGAATGTCGAGCTCGCCACGCGCACCGCGGCCGAGGCCGCGATCCGCGCGTGCGCGTACGTCGCTTGACGCCACTCGCCTGACCCCACTCGCGGGCGTAACCGTGCAACGGTATGGCATGACGACGAACACCCCGATCATTTGCCCCGCGTGTCGCGTGATCGATCGTGCGGACGGCATCGAAGACGGCAATCTGTACAAGATCGACCACTTTCACGCCCGCAGCGAGAGTGCGCTCTTCCGCGGCCTCATGCGCGCGCAGGACCGGCTCGCCGACCGGATCACCGCCTTCGCGGGATCGCTCAGATTCGTGTATATCCACACTGCCTGGTTCGCGGTGTGGATTGCGATCAACGTCGGCGCGATCGGTGTTGCTCGAGAGTTCGACAAGTTCCCGTTCGGGTTGTTGACGATGGTGGTAAGTCTCGAGGCGATCTTCCTGGCGACGTTCGTGATGATCACCCAGAACCGTCAGGGCCGGCGAGCCGACATTCGCAGCAAGATCGACTTCGAGACCAACCTGCGGTCGGAGATCTGGTCGGTGCACATCGGCACCGCTCTCGGCATCGACGTCGAACACGTCGAGGATGTCGTCCGCAAGGCGATCGCGGGTACGCGCTCGGAGCTCAATCGGCAAGCATGACGATCGGACATTTGCCGGCGAGCTCAGTTGCTCGCCACGTCGGCGTCGGCGGCCGTGAGCCGTCCGGCCGCCTCCATTGCTTCCATTGAGATGCCGCGCCGCGGCGTGAGGATGTCGTCGATGAGGCCGTACTCCTTGGCCTCGCCGGCGGTCATGAAGTAGTCGCGGTCGATGTCGCGCTCGACGGTGTCGATCGCCTTGCCCGAGTGGAACGCGATGATCTCCGACATGCGTCGCGTGGTCGCGAGGAATTCGCGCAGGTGGATCTCCATGTCGCGCGGCGCGCCGCGCGTTCCCGCGGTGCCTTGATGAATCATGATCTTCGCGCTCGGCAGCGCGAGCCGCTTGCCGGTGGCACCGCCGCAAAGAATCATCGCGGCCGCCGACATGCCCATGCCGACGCAAATGGTCGAGACCTCGCACCGGACGTGCTGCATGACGTCATAGATCGCCATGCCCGCGTACGACTGCCCGCCGGGCGAGTTGATGTAGAGATGAATGTCCCTGTCCGGATCCTGCGACTCCAGATACAAGATCTCGGCGACGAGCAGGTTCGCGATCTGGTCGTCGACCTCCTGGCCCAGGAAGATGATGCGTTCCCGCAGGAGGAGCGAGTAGATGTCGAAGGCGCGGTCACCACGGGGTGACTGGTCGAGCACAGTGGGGATGACTGACTGAAGGTGGCTCATACCCTTGATGCTATCTCATTTACGAGATAGCATCAGAGAGATAACATCGGAGCCGATGAGCGAGCGCAGTCATGATCCGGTCTTTCCCGGTTTCAAGGAGATGGCGGCGCGGCGTCGCGACCTCGCGGCGGCGCTCGTCGCCCGGCGTCAAGACCTCGGCCTGTCCCAAACCGAGGTGGCGGCGCGGATGCGCACGTCCCAATC
>JAUZEM010000099.1 GCA_030839005.1 Actinomycetota bacterium
GCCGGCTCGAATCGCGGCGGACGCGCATGAACCCGACGGCGCCGCGCAGCAGATTCGGCATCGCCAACGCGAGCGCGATCGGCAGCGGTCGGCGCAGCCGTGAGATGATCGCGTGCCGCACGAGCTCCACGTCCGACGGCTTGTGCTCGGGCTTCCAGTCGTCGTTCGCGGGCGATGTATCGACGGGATCGGGTTCGAGATCCAGGATGCTCGTCGCGAGACTCGAACCCGACACACCGTCGATCGTCGCGTGGTGCATCCGGGCGAGGACCGCCACGGCACCGTGCTCCACACCCTCTATGACCCAGAACTCCCAGAGCGGGCGCGAACGATCCAAGGGACGGCCTGCGATATCGCCCACGATGTCGGCGAGCTGCTCGGTGCTTCCCGGAGACGGCACCGCGATGTGGCGGACGTGATAGTCGAAATCGAACTCAGGGTCATCGAACCAAACCGGCCGGTGCAGATCGAACGGGACAAACGCCAGACGGCGACGAAACTCCGGCAGCAAGGGAAGACGCGCGGCCAGGTGCGCCTTGATCTTCTCGAACGAATAGCCGCCCGGGACCGTCGACGGATCGAGAACCATCACCGCCTGAACCTGCATTTGCGTCGTGGGCGTTTCCAGGTACAGGAACGCCGCGTCCATACCACTCAAGCGTCGCATCGAAGCTCCTCGGCCGAGAAGCCAAGTCTGCGACACGAACCGCGCCGCCGCAACGGATCACTCACGCCGCGAGACTTCATTCGCCAACCGCGAACAGCTGCCCTGGTGCAGGTTTGGCAGACAGATGCTAAGAACTGCCCGCGTGACTCGGCGCGGAAGGCGCTCGAGGCCTTGAGCGAAGCGCTGCACATCGAGGTCGGGCACTTCGGCATCAGGGTCCTTGTGATCGAGCCGGGTCGCATCGAATCGAACTTCGGCGCCAACCTCATCGACCACCGTGACGAGCCCGGTCCGTATCTCGAGCTCGGGCAACGCTGGCAAGAGGCGATCGTCAAGCTGCGTTCGGGCGGCGATGTGCCCGGTCCCGAGCTGGTCGCGCAGACGATCGCCGATGCGATCGAATCGGACGAACCCCGGTTGCGGTGGCCCGTCGGGGTCGATGCCGAGAGATCAACGCCGCCCGGAACCCGCTGACCTACGACGAGTTCGAAGCAATGATGCGCGCCCATCTCGGCATCGACTGGTAACCGAAGCGCAGTTACACGCTCGCCTCCCGGCGCCTTCGGCTAGCTCACCGAGACCGTACGCGTCACCCTGACTTGGTCCCCCTTGGCGTCGAACACGACGAGCGTGACGGTTCTGGTCCCGGCGGTGGCGTAGGTGTGGGTCGGGTTCTTCAACGTGCTCGTGCCGCCGTCACCGAAGGTCCAGCTGAAGGTGAAGCTGGTGTCATCCGAGTCGGAGACGGTCGACGTGAAGGTCACCGCGTTGCCGTGGACCGGGCTTGACGGTGAGAAGGCGAACGACGCGGTCGGCTGCGCGAACGTGTTGCGTTGCCGGCAGCTATTGGTGCGGTTACTCCATTCCTGTTGGAGCCAGTAGTCGTCCGCGTTGATGACTTGATTGAACGACCCGAAGCCGTTGTTGCCGAGCGAGGCACCGAAATTGAAGTTGCACTCGTCGCCGTTCTCGTTCCCGCTGCTATCGAACCAGGCGGTCCCCAGTGGGTCGGTGATCGTCTCGTTGTGTTCGTGGCTCACGACGTTGAGCGTCGGGTCGGCGGTGTCGCCGTTCGGGAACTGACCGGGATTGCATCCCGAGATATCGGCGAACGGCATGTTGGCGTACAGCCGGACGGGCGACGTGTTGATATTGGAGTGGTAAGCGCAGAATCCGCCGAAGTTCTGCGGGTCGTAACAGCCGCCGGAGGCAAGCGAGTTCGCGGCGAAACAGCTCGCGACCCTTGGCGGAGTAAACAAGAAGAACTCGGTACCGAGGCCGGTCGGAAGGCTGCGACTGTTCACGACGCGGCTGATCTCGGCTTTCAATTGCGCGTCGGTGAGACATGCCGTGCTGCTCGAGCCGTCACCCAATGTGTAGTTCGGGCATCCGCTCGCCGGCAGCGCCTGGGTATCGACTATCGCCCCGCCGAACGCGACTGAATAAGAGACAAAGTGTTTCACGCCGTTGACGATGTCGTAGTACTGGGTGTCGGTGGCGTACACGTTCGATGTCTTGAAGCTGTCGTGCGCGACGTCGGTGAAGTATTGGTTGATCGTCGCGATGTACGACGGCGGAATGTAATGGCCCGGCGGTGCCCAGTAGATCGGAAAGACCTTGCTGGAATGCTGTACCGGACCGTTGTGGTAGAGCAGCGGAGGCGTCAACGCCGCGCGTTGTGCGTGCAGAGCTCGCGCACTCGGCACGACGCCGAGGAACTTTCGTGGGTTGCGCTGGACGGGTGCCGCGGGACGACTGATCGGGCTCGCCGCACGCGACGGAACTGCCGCGCGCGCGGGAACTTGCGTCCCCGCGACGAGTATCGCGACCCCCGCAATCAGCCAGGCGGCATGAGCGAACGCGCGGCGACGACGCACCGGATGAACCATGAGACTCCCCCGTTCGGTCTTGAAGCTCCCCGCTTGCGGTCCGGTCGTTCACGGAGCCTGGCACGGGCATCGGTGCCCGGACAAAGTGGGACTGGTGGGAAGACCCGCCGGTTCTCGTGCGAGCCCCGCCGGAAATCTGGCACGGTTGCGGACTGTGCCGCTTGCCCCGGAGTCCGTCGAGCCCGAGCCGATCGCGCAGTTCCGGCTCTGGTACCGCGAGGCGGCCGCGGCCGGTGTGGCGCAGCCCGATGCCATGACCCTCGCCACTGCAACGCTGAATGGCGCGGTGTCGGCGCGTACGGTGCTGCTGCGTGGTCTCGACGAGCGTGGATTCGTGTTCTTCACGAATCTCGAGAGCGAAAAGGGCTCGCAACTCGTCGCCAATCCGCGTGCCGCGCTGGTGTTCCACTGGCGGGAACAGGAGCGGCAGGTGCGGGTCGTCGGCCCCGTTGGGAGGGTCGACGACGCCGAGGCCGCCCGCTACTGGGAGAGCCGGCCGCGCGGTCATCGCGTGAGCGCGTGGGCGTCACCGCAGAGCGAAGTCGTCGATCGGGCCGAGCTGGAGGCGCGTGTCGCCGAGGTCGAGGCGCGGTTCGCCGGCCGGAATCTGCCGTTGCCGCCGTTCTGGGGTGGTTTCGTCGTCGGCGTCGACGAGCTCGAATGCTGGCAAGGGCGACCTGATCGTCTTCACGATCGGGTCCGTTACCGTCCCGACGGACACGGCGGATGGCTCCGCGAGCGGCTCGCGCCGTGAATGGCGCGACTGCACTTGCGTTCGTGGTCGCGTCGCTGTTCGCGGTCGGGGACTGGCTCGCGAAAGCGCGTTCCCGACGCGCGCTGGAGTATCTCTGCAAACCGGCGACACTCGTCGGGCTGATCGTCGCCGCGGGCGCGCTCGACCCGGCGACCGACGCGCACACCCGCCGCGCCTGGTTCGTTGCCGCCTTGATCTGCTCGCTGATCGGCGACGTGCTCCTCATGCTGCCGTCGGATCTCTTCGTACCCGGCCTCGCCGCGTTCCTCGTCGGGCACCTGTGTTATCTCGTCGGCTTCTGGACGCACGGGCCGTCGGCACGCGCGCTCCTCATTGCGACCGCGGTGGTTGTCGTGCTCGTCGCGCCCCTCGGAAGGCGGATCCTCACGTCCATCGCCCGAGCCGGGCAGCCGGGCGAGCTCCGCGTCGCCGTCGCGGCGTACATGGCGGTGATCTCCGCCATGCTCGCCACGGCCACCGCGACCGGCAACGTCCTCGCGGCGGCGGGTGCGTTGCTGTTCGTCGCGTCCGACTCGATGATCGCCTGGGACCGGTTCGTGTACCGCTTCGCCTGGGCGCCGGTCGCGATCATGGTGACGTACCACGTCGGCCAGGCCGGCCTGGTCGCCTCGCTTCTTCGCTGAGCCGGCCCCGCGCGAAGCCCGCGCGACAGCGGCCCGACGCACGCCGGACGGGACGTCCGAACGGGTCCGCGGCAAGCCGAGATCGCCACATTGCGTGTCGTTTCGTCTTGAGTCGCTCACGGATTGTGCCGATGACCACCCTATGCGTTTGGGAGGCGCGCTTTACGCGTGCAAATCGGGCAAGGTCGCACGGCGCGTGGTCACGACACTGGTCGTGGTCGCGGGGATTGCGTTCGCAGGCGGGGGGTCGTCCGCGAGCGGGGCCGAGGCGACGAAGGGTCTTTGGGCGCTCGCCCAGGACGCACACGGCCGGATCCACGTGGTTCGGGGCCTCGATGCCGCGGTCGCGACGATGGACAACCGCCTCGGCCGGGACTCGACCCGGGTGCTGTCCGCCGAACAGGACCAAACGGTCCGCGTGCTGGAAACGAACGACGCGCTGAGACCGCAGCAGTGGGCCTTGAATGCGGTCGGTTTCGAATCGGCGTGGAAGCTGTCGAGCGGCGTCGGTGTCAAGGTCGCGGTCGTCGATACCGGCGTCCTCGGAACACATGAGGATCTCTACGGTTCGGTCGTGTCCGGGCTCGACCTCGCGTCCGACGCCGCGCGGTACGACCCCGCCCGAAGCGGT
>JAUZEM010000544.1 GCA_030839005.1 Actinomycetota bacterium
GCTGCTCGGATTGATCTACCACGTCGAGAACCCGATGGACGTTATGCGGCTCGCACGCGCCTGTACGAAGAGCCTCTGCGTGATCGAGTCGCAGCTGACGCAGCAGACACAACCCATCGTCCACGGATTGGGCCAGACCGGTGAGTTCCACGAGTCGAAGGGCAGCTTCGCCGTGCAGCTCGAACTCGGCGACAACCCGCTCGCATCGACGGGCCGCGTGCTCAGCCTCATCCCGAATCGAACTGCGCTCGAGCAGATGGCCCAGGTTGCGAATTTTGACGCCGTCGAATTCGCGACGCCGCATGCCGACCACAACCCGCAATACGTCAGCGGCAACCGCGCCGTGCTTTTCGCCTCCTGAGATCGCCTCGCCGTCCGTCGATCGTCGACGATCGTGTGCTAGGTATCTGACATGTTGCGTGCTTGCGCCGGTACGGCAGCCGTACTCGTCGTTCCGGGCGCGGTAGTCGCATGGTTGCTGCGACTTCGGTTCCGCACCCTGGCGACCTGGGCTGCGATACCCGCGTTCTCCCTCGCAACAGTGTTCGTCGTTGCCGAAGCCGTCGATCTGGTCGGGCTGTCCTTCGACGTCGCGACCGTCTCGGTCGTTGTGGGCGCCCTCGCCGCGCTCGCCTTCGCGCGCCGGCATCGGACGCGCCGCGCCGAGCTCCTCGCCGACGCGATCGATGAGACGAGGTCGCGCGGCGTCGCCGATGATTCGCGAGACGTTGTCGCAAAGCGGATCGCGCTGAGCCTGCTGTTGCTCGCCATCGCCGGCGGGATCCTCATCTGGGTTCGCGGCGTCGATGGACACGCCCTCGTACCACCGGAGGTCGATGCCTCGAACCATGGATTCTTCGTCGCACGCGTTCTCGACTCGAGCTCGGTGGACGTGTCGAAGGTTGTCGTGTCCGACGCAACCGGTACGTATCGATCGGCCTCGTTCTACCCGCTGGGCGCGCACGCGTCGGCGGCCGTCGCCGTCCGAGTCGCGGGAGCAGACGTAGGCCGGGTGCTTCTCGTCTTCGACATCGTGTTCGCGTCCGTTGTGCTGCCCCTGGGGATGTTCGTCCTTGCTCGGATGCTCGCACGGGATGCACCGCTGGTGGCGGGCTTCACTGCGCTCGCCGTTCCGGCGCTCGTCCTGTTCCCGTACGGGTCCATCGGCTACGGCGACGTACCGCTCGTCATGGGCATGGCTCTGGTTCCCATCACGGTCGTCGTCGCCATGTCGGTGCTGACGACGGAAGAGGAGGGTGCCCGTAGGCCTTCCGTCGAATCCGTCATCGCGGCCGGGATCTTGCTGTTCGCCGCGATCGTGGTGCATACGAGCCAGCTACCCCTGATTCTCGTGCTCGTCGGACTGCTGGTGCTCGAGCGAGCCTGGCGGGCGCGGTCGGCACGGATCCTCAGAACGTGCCTCGTCCCCGGGCTCGGCGTCGGGGTCGTCGTCGTCGTCCTGTTCGCACCGACACTAAGAATGCTCGTGACGGGGGTATCCGAACGCTCGTCGATCTTTCTCACGACGCATCTCTCTGTGCGCAGTGCGGTCGGGCGCATCCTGTCGCTACAAATTCCGCAGTCACCGACACCGCAAGTGCTTCTCGCGGTGCTCGCCTTGGTGGGCGTTGCGGTCCGGGTTTGGCATCGCCGGCCCGCGTGGGTAATTGGGTACGCGCTCGTTCTCGGCGTCACGTTGCTCGTGTGGGTATCGAACGGCTCGTTGAGCAACGCTGTGGGATTGCCGTGGTATCACAGCTCCGCGCGGCTGAGCTTCAATCAAGCATTCTTTGTGCCTTTCTTTGCGGGTGTCGCGCTTGCGTTTCTCGTCGATGGTGTCAGCCGGCTGGGGAAAGCGAATGCGCTCAACCGGCTCGTGGTCGCCTCGGTGCTCGTCGCCCTCGTCTTCAGCACAACGGTGGGCTACCACGGCTACCGGGCCAGCACACGCCTGCTGCGTCGCAGCTTCAAGGTCGATGCCCGGGTCACTCACGAGTCCGAAGCAGCATTCGCGTGGCTACGCGAACATTCCAGCCGAAGCGATGTGGTCGTCAACGACGTCAATGCCGACGGGTCGTTGTGGATGTACGCGCTCGAGGGCCTGCACCCCCTCTTCGCGGTAGGACCGATCTTCTCCGATCGCGCGGCCGTGGCGGACTGGAACGATCGCAAGTATCTGGTCGAGCACATCAACCAATTGGGCATCGACCGGCACACGGACGAGCTCGTGCGGCGCTACGACGCACGATGGGTCTACTTCGATGAACAGTTGTTCTCGCTCTTTCATCACACAATGCGTCTCGATGCACTCCGGCGGAACGGGCGGCTGCAGCTCGCCTTCGAGCGGGGAACCGTGCACGTGTTTCGCATCGTGGACCCGTCGGCGCCGGCGTCGAACTGATCAACGGACTTCCAACAATCGTGAGCCCGCCGGCCGGCAGTAGTCTTCCCACTCGGGGATCAAGGAAGGTCGGAACGTGATCGCATCCGAACGCGACCAGGAGGTCAACTCGGTCCTGAAGACCGCCGACGCGCTGGCACGCGACCGGCGACGTCTCGATGCGATCGACATGATGACGGCCGCGAACAGAACGCATCGCGATCCGCGGCTCGAACGACGGCTCGTGAGCCTCAGGCACAACGCATTCGCCGAGGTGGTTGTCTCGCCGGGCCTCGCCACGTGGCCGCCGGCACCGCCCGACCTCTTCGGAGAGACCGGCGGACTTCCCGAGGTGTGCGGACGCGACCTGTCTGCAGAAGCCGTGGC
>JAUZEM010000567.1 GCA_030839005.1 Actinomycetota bacterium
ATGAGCCCGAACTTCAAGAGGTCCTCGGGGAGCACGTCGGCGAGGAAGCGGCCGGTCTCTTCGAGATCGTTCTTCTTGCGGACGTCGGCACCGAAACCGATGCCGCGATTGCCGACGCGCGCTTCGATGATCCGGTCGAGGCCGGCGAACGCGCCGCCGCACACGAAGAGGATGTTCGTGGTGTCGATCTGGATGAACTCTTGGTGCGGGTGCTTGCGGCCGCCCTGCGGAGGTACCGACGCCGTCGTGCCCTCGAGGATCTTGAGTAATGCCTGCTGCACACCCTCTCCGGAAACATCACGCGTGATCGACGGGTTCTCGGCCTTGCGCGCGATCTTGTCGATCTCGTCGATGTAGATGATGCCGGTCTCGGCCTTCTTGACGTCGTAGTCGGCCGCTTGGATCAGCTTCAGCAGGATGTTCTCGACGTCCTCGCCGACGTAGCCCGCCTCGGTGAGCGCGGTGGCGTCCGCGATCGCGAACGGCACCTTCAGCATGCGCGCCAACGTCTGAGCGAGGAGCGTCTTCCCGCAGCCGGTGGGCCCGATGAGCAGGATGTTCGACTTCTGGAGCTCGACGTCGGGGTCGCCGTAGGCGCCCGCCTGCACCCGCTTGTAGTGGTTGTAGACCGCGACCGAGAGGATCTTCTTCGCCTGTTCCTGCCCGATGATGTAGTCGTTCAGGTACTCGTAGATCTCACGCGGCTTGGGGAGATCGTCGAATCGGACCTCGGTGCTCTGTGAGAGCTCTTCCTCGATGATCTCGTTGCAGAGGTCGATGCACTCGTCGCAGATGTAGACGCCTGGTCCCGCGATGAGCTTCTTGACCTGCTTTTGGCTCTTCCCGCAAAAGGAACACTTGAGCAGGTCGCCACCGTCACCGAACTTTGCCACCGGAAAGGCCCCTTTCCCCCGTGGGTCCTCGACGTACCTAGCTCGTGCCTTCAGCTGACGGTACCGCGGCGAGCTCACGATTGGTGAGTATCTCGTCCACGATGCCGTAATCCTTGGCCTCGATCCCGCTCATGATGAAGTCGCGGTCGGTGTCCTTCGACACCCGATCGAGCGCCTGGCCCGTGTGGAACGCGAGGATCTCGTCGAGGAGCTCGCGCATGCGCACGATCTCCTTCGCCTGGATCTCGATGTCGACGGCCTGTCCGGACGCACCGCCGTGCGGCTGGTGGATCAGGACACGCGCGTGCGGCAGGATGAAGCGCTTGCCGGGTGCTCCCGACGCGAGCAGCACCGCGGCCGCCGAGGCGGCCTGGCCGATGCAGCACGTCTGCACGTCGGGCTTGATGTACTGCATCGTGTCGTAGATCGCGAACAGACCCGTGATCTCGCCGCCGGGCGAGTTGATGTACATGATGATGTCTTTTTCCGGGTCTTCCGACTCCAGGATGAGCAGTTGCGCGATCAACAGGTTCGCGACGCTGTCGTCGACCGGGGTCCCCAGGAAGATGATGCGGTCGTTCGCCAGACGCGAGTAGGGGTCCCACTCCATCCGACCCCGCGGGGTGTCCTGGATGAACCTCGGGACCGGGACGTACTCGTTACGGATACTCACGCCTCGGACTCCTTCATATCTGCTGGTGCTTCAGTGTGTTCGTGGGGGTGATCGTGTTCATGTTCGTGATCATGTTCGTGATCATGATCGTGTTCGTCGTGACTCAGAAGTTCGTCGTTCTCGACGGTCAGGTCGATCTCGTTCCCGTGCTCGTCGACCACCGATGCGTGCTCGACGAGGAACTCGAGCGCTTTTCCGCGTGCGACATCAGAGCGTACCGCCTCCAGCGCGCCACTCCGTTAGAGCTCGCGTCGCACCTTTGCGGGTTTTTGTTCGGTCCGCGCGGCCAGCTGCTCGACTTCGGCGTCGACCTCTTCGTCGGTCGCGGTGACGCCCTCCTGCGCAACCACTGAGCGCAGCGCGAGATCGGCAAGTACGGCGCGTCCCGCGCCGACCCGGATCTCGTCGATGAAGGCCTGGGGCTCCTGCCCGGTCATCTCGAGGTACTGCTCGAGACTCGCGCCCTGATGCGACAGGCGGTGCGCGAGATCTTCGACCCGACGGCGCGTCTCGCTGTCGACGAGCGTCGCGGGCGGTTCGATCGGCACGAGATCGGCCGCGGCCTCGAGCACCTTGTCGCGCAGCGCCATCTGTGCCTGCAGCCGTTGCATCGTGTCGACGCGCTTGCGGATGTCGGCACGCAGCTCGTCGAGGGTCTCGAACTCACTGGCCTCCGCCGCCCACTCGTCGGTGAGCGCGGGCAGCACCTTCTGCTTGGCTTCCTTCACGATGACGCGGAACTTGGCGTCCTTGCCGGCGAGCTCGCCGAAACGCTCGGGCAGCTTGGCGTCGAACTCGAGGATCGCGCCGGGCTTGGTGCCGCGTAGCTGCACGTCGAGCTCGTCGACGACCATCGCGGAACCGACGCGGTACAAGAAGTCGGTTGCGGTGAGTCCTTCGACCGCCTCGCCGTCGATGGTGCCGGCGACGTCGATCGTGGCGTAGGCGTCGTCGATGAGCGGGAAGTCGGAATCCGCGAGATCGGCGAAGCGATCGCG
>JAUZEM010000002.1 GCA_030839005.1 Actinomycetota bacterium
CCAGCGCGCGCTCGAACTCGCGGTCGAGTACGCGAAGGAGCGCGTGCAGTTCGACAAACCGATCGGCGCGTTCCAAGCAGTGCAGCACCTGTGTGCCGACATGTTGCGCACCGTCGAGCTCGGCCGCGCCGCGGGCTACTACGCATGCTGGGCACTCGACGATGCCGCCCCCGAGGAAGCGCACCGCGCGGCGACATTGGCGCGCGCGTTCGCAGCCGACGCGTTCCCGCAACTGGGCGGCACCGCGATCCAGGTCTTCGGTGGCATCGGCTTCACCTGGGAGCACGACATCCACCTGTACTACAAGCGCCTGCTCACAGTCGCACACGCGCTCGGAGCCGCGAGCGACCACCTCGCGGAGCTCGCGACCCTCGCCATCGACTGAGTCAGGAGCCCGGCGGAAATCCGGGGAGCTGA
The DNA here is from genome assembly GCA_030839005.1 of Actinomycetota bacterium. Taxonomy (GTDB): domain Bacteria; phylum Actinomycetota; class Acidimicrobiia; order IMCC26256; family PALSA-610; genus PALSA-610. Next base: position 418 of record JAUZEM010000002.1, read on the forward strand.
AGTCGCAATGGGTAGTCGGCGATGATGGCCCGAGCGGCGGTCAGCGCCCGGACCGAATGCCGGGTGTTCGGGGGTACGACTGCAACCGCGCCGGGACCGAGGCGCTGCGCGACTCCGTCGATCGATATCAGTACATCGCCGTCGACGATGTTCCAGACCTCTTCTTGGAGATGCTGGTGCTCATGGAGTGGAGCTGCGTCCTCGGCGATGTCGTAGTGGGCGAACGTCATGTTCTCGGAGTGGAAGAACCGGCCGCGCCATCCGGGCAAGGGCTCTCCGCTCAGCATCTGTTCGGGATCGACGAACGGCATACAGGCAGCGTACGCAGTCGGGCGCAGTGCTACTCGCGCACGAGGAGCAGGCAACCGCACGTGTTTCCGCCGCCGGCCGCGATCACGCCCACCTCGGGCGGCCTCGCGATCTGGCGCTCCCCCGCTTGGCCCCACATCTGGGTGGCGCCTTCGTGCAGGAAGCCATAGCCGTGCAGCCGCCCCGCCGAGAGCTGGCCGCCGTGCGTGTTGAGCGCCAGCTGTCCGTCGCGGGCGATCCGGGTCCCGCCCTCGATGAAGGGACCGCTCTCACCCAGTCCACAGAGGCCGAGCGCTTCGAGCCACGACATCGTGATCCACGAGAAGCCGTCGTACAGCTGGGCCGTCTGCACGTCGGACGGCCGGTACTCGGTCCGCTCCCACAGCTGTTTGCCCGCGGCACGGTTCGCCATCGTGGACAGGTCGTCGAACTGGTCCCACGACGGGCGACCGTCGATGCGAGTTCCGACGGCTTCGACGCGCAGGGCCGGGTTGCGCAAATCCTTGGCGCGGTCGCGGCGCGACACGATGACCGCGGTCGCGCCGTCGCACGGGACGTCGCAGTCGTAGAGACAGAAGGGCGACGAGATCATGCGCGCCGCCATGTAGTCGTCCATCGACATGGGGTCGCGGTAGATCGCCTTCGGGTTGAGCTCCGCGTTCCGGCGCGCGTTGAGGGCGATCCACGCGAGCTGTTCGCGCGTCGTGCCGTACTGGTGGAAATGGCGCTGCGCGAACATCGCGATCCAGATCGCGGCCGACGGCGCCGAGAACGGCAGGTTCCACTGCATGAATCCCGACGCCTTGAACCCGCCGCCGCCACCGCCTCCCCCACCCGGCATGACCGCGGCGCGGCCCTTTTCACCCTGCGCCGAGCCCTCGTAGACCGAGCGGAAGCACAGCACGTGGGTCGCGAGCCCCGACGCCACCGCGAGACACGCGTTCACGACGGAACCCAGCTGGCCGGACGTCTCCAACCCGCTGCCGTACCAACCGCAGTTCAAGCGCAGTGCGTCCATCACGTCGTACGCGCCCGCGCCCGAGAAGCCCGCCGGCGTCCCCATCGGACCGGGATACGTCGACAGACCGTCGATGTCGGCGGTCGTCAGGCCCGCGTGCTCGATCGCGGCCAGACAACCGTCGAGCGTCAGCTCGAGTGGGTCGCGGAACAGTCGCCGGCCGATGTCGGATTGGCCGACGCCGGAGATGCAGGCACGTCGCTCGATGATGTCGTTCTCGTCCACGACGTCACTCCCCCCGCTCGGCATCGGGCCGGAACAGCGGGATATAGATGTCGCCGTCTGGATCGGGGTGATGCTCGAACGTGACGCGCAATGGCATCTCGATGCGCGCGTCCTCGGGCGCGCAGTCCACGAGGTTGGTCGTCAGCCGCACCGAGGGCTGCTCTACGATCTCGATGATCGCGACGATGTACGGCAGGTCCGGGCCGGGCATCCACGGTTGATGGTTGACCGAAAAGGTGGCGAGCGTTGCGCGCCCCGACACCGACTCGGTCCTGATGTCCTTCGAGTGGCACGTCGGGCAAATCGGTTGCGGGGGATGGATGTAGAAACCGCAGTCCTGGCAACGCCAGAACCGCAGCTCGCCGCGCACGCCCGCCGTCCAGAAATCGCGATTGTGATCGGTGAGCTTGGGCAGGATGCGAAACGGCGGCGCCGTCTCCTCCACGTCGGGCACGGTCACTCCTGTTCGGCTTCCCGCGCCTCTTCGAAGCCGCGGCGCGCGTGCGGCATTGCTTCGACCGCGGGCAACAACCCGTGACCCGGAACGGTCAGCATGATGGATCCGAGGATCTCCTCCCAGGACGCACCGACCTCACGCGCCAGACGTGCATGGCGTCGCACGCCCGCGGGATTGCGCAATCCGACGGTCACGGCGAGGCGTATGAGCTCGTGCGTCTTGCGGTCGGGAGCCGAGATGGAATCGATCTGCGAAAGCCACGCGTTCTGCGCGGCGTGCAGCTGCGGGAACACCTCGTGCAGCGGTTCCTCGAACGGAAAGTTCCAGTCCTGCTCGTCCTCGTTCACGGGGCGTGACGCTACCGGTCAGCGGAATTCCGGAGGAAGACGGGGATCGTCACGTCGTCCGAGATGGCCTTGTACGCGACGACGACGGGGAGGTCGGCGCGCAACTCGTCGAAGGGCACGCCCTCGATGTTCGTCATCACCCGCGGGCCCTCCTCGAGCTCGACGATCGCCGCGACGTAGGGGACGCGCTCGTGGAAGGGCGGCAGATCGTTCACGTGCACGACCGAGTAGGTGTAGAGCGTGCCCCGGCCCGACGCCTCCTTCCAGCCGACGTCGTCGCTCCAGCACGTCGGGCAGAACGGGCGCGGGTAGTAGTGGTCGCGGCCGCAGGCGTTGCAGTGCCGGAGCAGGAACTTGCCGTCCTTCAGCGCGTCCCAGAAGGGCTGGGTCTCGCTGTCCGTCGACGGCAGGTCGAAGCGGGCGGTCATCTGAATCCCGATACTTCTGGGTCGACTCCACGCTCCGCTCCCGTTCGGTCGCTGCGCTGTCGTCTCACGGCCGGTACTTCTCGGTCGAGTGCGCGCTCACCCATGGAGCGCTACGACTATCGGTTACCTGACGCCGGCGTCAACTTCCGGGCCGGTGCCGGACCCGCGTGTGACGCGCGCGTTCTTCGCCGAAATTGGCTACGGATCCCGAGGCAATCCGAGCAGGCGTTCCGCAATCACGTTGCGCTGGACATCGCTCGTGCCCCCCGCGATGGTCAGGCATCGGTTGAACAAGAACGACGCCGACCAGGCCGAGGCTTCGCCCTCCGCAGCCATGGCCTCGATGCCCGCGACCAGCATGCCGACCTCCTGCACGTGCTGGTCGTGCTGCACGCCGAGCAGCTTGCGGACGGCCGCTTCCGAGCCCGAAGGATCGGCGCCCGCCAACGCGGCCAGCGTCAGGCGGAACCCGAGGGCCGACAGCGCGTGGCCGGTCGCCACGAGGCCGCCCGCCTCGGCGAGCGCCAAGCGGTCATCGGCCAGGCCCCGCGCCTCGATCGCCTTCAACACGCCGACGACGCCGCCGCCGATCGTATTGCCCGACCCCATGTACACGCGCTCGTTGGCGAGTGTCGTTCGAGCGCAGCGCCACCCGTCGTGCTCGCGACCGACGAGGCAGTCCTCGGGCACGAACACGTCGTCGAAGAAGACCTCGTTGAACATCGCCTGGCCGGTCAACTCTCGCAGGGGCCGGATGTCGATGCCAGGTGTGCGCATGTCGACCATGAAGCACGAGATGCCGTCGTGCTTCGCCGCCTCGGGATCGGTGCGCGCCAGGCAGATGCCCCAGTCGGCCTCTTTGGCCATCGACGTCCACACCTTTTGACCGTTCAGCAGCCAGCCGCCCTCGACGCGTGTCGCGCGCGTCGACAACGACGCGAGATCGGAACCCGCGCCGGGCTCGCTGAAGAGTTGGCACCAGCCGATCTCGCCGCGCAGCGTAGGCATGATCCAACGCTCCCGCTGCGCGACGGTTCCGTGCACGATCAGGTTGGGCAACGCCCACCCGCCGACTCCGATGTTCGGCTTCGTCATCTTCGCGGCGCGGAACTCCTCCTCGATGACGAGCAGCTCGAGCGCCTTGGCGTCGCGTCCCCAAGGTGCGGGCCAACCCGGCGTGACCAAGCCCGCGTGGGCGAGCCGGTCGAGTCGCTCCTGCGCGGGCAGCTTCTTGATCTCGGCGAGCAGCTCCCGCACCTCGTTTCTGAACGCCTCGATCTCGCCACCACCGTCACCATCGCCGTGACGGGGAAGGTCGACGGCCAATCGGCGGCGCGCGCCCTGCATCGCCGCGCGTGCCGCGCGGATGCGCCACTCGTCGGGCGACGCGGTGAGCTGGTGCAGCGTCATCGCACGGCGAAGGTAGATATGGGCGTCGTGCTCCCAGGTGAACCCGATGCCGCCCAGGGTCTGCACGCAGTCCTTGGCGTTCGCGAACACGGCATCGAACGCGAGCGCAGCCGCGGCGGCAATGGCGAGCGTGGTGCCCGGATCGCTGAGGTCGTCGGCCGCGGCGGCCGCGTCCCACACCGCGGCGCGGGCGAGCTCCACTCGCGCCAGCATCTCCGCGCACCGGTGCTTCACACCCTGGAACTGACCGATCGGACGGCCGAACTGCACTCGCACCTTTGCGTATTCGGACGCCGTGTCGACGCACCACTGCGCGATGCCGATCGCCTCGGCCGCGAAGAGCGTCGCGGAGATCAGGCGCACGCGCTCCTCGGTGAGGTGCGCGAGCATCCGCTCGGGTGCCGATTTGGCTGCGCGGTTTGCCGCGTCGAGGTCGATGCGCGCCAGCCGGCGCGTCAGGTCGATGCTCTTGACCTCGTGCACGCGCACGGCCGCGGCGTCGAGGGCGTACCAGGCCCCGTCGACGGTACAGACGATCACGTCGGCCGCGGCTCCGCCGGTCACGAGCGTGGCACCGTCGAGCGCGAGCGCGACCGCGCCCGTGAGTTCGCCGGCTGCGAACTTCGGCAGCAGCGCGTCGGTGGCCGGACCGCGGTCGGCTTGCAGCAGCGCGGCGACGATCGCGGTCGGAACGTAATGCCCGGGCGCGCATGCTCGCCCGAGCTCCTCGATCACCACGGCTTGCTCGAGGAGACTCGCGCCGCTGCCCCCGTGCGCCTCGTCGACGTGGAGTCCGATCCACCCCGGCTCGGCCAGCGCGTCCCAAAACGCCGGGCGGACCTGCGTCGCGGCTTCCAGTGCCTCGCGGACAACACCCGGGTCGATGTGGTCGTCGACAAACCGCCGGACGGCGTGGCGCAGGTGCTCGTGTTCCTCTGTGATCCCGATCGGCATCCGTCGATAGTCGCGCGCCCCTGACGCCCACGTCAGCTCAGGCCACGACATTCCCCGAAAACGAGCACAACAG
>JAUZEM010000060.1 GCA_030839005.1 Actinomycetota bacterium
TAATAGATGTGCACGACGAGCCAGACGAGCCAACCGAAGAACCCGCGGAAGCGCAAGCGGCCGATCTCGCCGACGGCAGCCCGGCGCCCGATCGTGGCGAGCGTGCCCTTGTCGCGGTATCGGAATGCGCGGCGGGCATCACCCTTGACGATGTGGCGCGCGACATAGCGCCCCGCCTGCATCGCCGGCGGCGAAACCATCGCCAGTGTCTTGCCGCGCTTGTCGCGGACGTCGGCCACGTCGCCGATCGCGAACACGTTCCTCGCGCCGACCAGGCGCAGGTGGTCGTCGACCGGGAGCCGTTCGGCTCCCTCGTGCACCGGGTCGTTCGGACGCACGCCTGCGGTCCACACCATCGTGGCAGTCTCGATCTCGCTGCCGTCGTGCAGCATCACTCCCCGATCGTCGGCGGAAGCAACGAGTGTGTTGGTCCGGACCTCTACGCCGCGCCGTTCGAGCTCACGTCGCGCGTATTGTGACAGGCGCGGCACGAACATCGGGAGCAGCCGCTCGCCGCCCTCGAGCAACAGGATGCGCAGTGCCGACGCCGGCAGCTCCGGGTACTCGTACGGCACGATCAGGCGCGCGAGCTCGGCGAGTGCACCCGAATACTCCACGCCCGTAGGTCCGCCGCCGACGATGCAGAAGTTGAGCAGCCGGCGGCGCTCGTGGGCGTCGGTTGCGTTCGCGGCGCGATCGAGACACTCCAGCACGTGGTTGCGAAGTTGGAGCGCCTCGCCGAGATCCTTGAGGCCGAGCGCGTGCGCGCGGACGCTCTCATTGCCGTAATAGTTGGTCGTGCTGCCCGTCGCGAGCACGAGATAGTCGTAGTGCAGCTCGACATCGTCGGTGAGCCGCACACACTTGCGCTCGAAGTCGACCCCCGCGACGTCGCCGGCGCGGTACCGGACGTTCGGCGCGCCGCGCAACACCTTGCGCAGCGGCGCCGTGATCTCCGAAGGGTTCAGCAGGCAGCTCGCAACCTGGTAGAGGAGCGGCGTGAACAGGTGGTAGTTGCGCCGGTCGACGAGCAGCACCTCGACCGGTTTGTCGCGCAGGGCCTTCGCGCACTGCAGCCCGCCGAAGCCACCGCCGACGATGACGACCCGGGGAGACGGACGCACGGGCCGAACGTAACCGCAGACGGCGGCTTGTACACTGGTTTCCCGCCTCCGGCCAACGACGCGCGCCGGCCGGCGACGGGTTGACAAGGGGGTGCGTGGCTTCGATCTCGAGGATCGAGGTGGGAGAAGCGAGCCGACGTCGCCGGAACGTCGTGAAAGAGCCGGCAAAAACCAATACACGCCAATAACCAAATGGCAATGGCTGCCTGAGAGATCAGGTTGCCCGCCCGCATCGGATTCGTCATTCGTCCGCGCGAGGCGTCATCCAGGATGGCTCACCGATAGGTAAGGCCTCGGGGCCGATCGGGACATAAAAACGAGGCTGGCCCGCCGACAGGATGCCGTTGACCTGTCGGTGGGTGACATCTTCCAACGGCTGCGCTCGGAGAAGTCCCACCAACAGCTCGGGAGACGCGGGTTCGACTCCCGCCACCTCCAAGAGTGCTCAGGGTTCGCCGTGAGCACTGTTGGAGGTGCGCCAGGCCCCGATTGGCGAGCGAGAATCGCACGAGCGCCCATTGGATGGCATCTCTCACGCGATGCCCGAGGGCAGCGGTCTCGTCCAGAGTTCGAGATTCGGCCAGAGGCGTACCGTCGCGCATCAGTCGTCGCCACCAACGAGACGTAGAACGCTCCTCTACGCTCGCCGGTCATGCCCGGCAGCTCGCCCGAACACATTCACGAGTATCGCAACCATCACCTCGACAGCACACGCTGGGAGCGGTTCAACGCCCGCGAGGGCGACATCGTCGTCACCACCGCGTACAAGGCGGGCACCACGTGGACCCAGCGCATGCTCGCCGCGCTCGTGCTCGAACTGGAGCCCGGCGTCGGGAGTCTGATGGAGGTATCGCCGTGGATCGACGCGCGGTTCCATGGTCCGATCGAGCCGATTCTCGAGTCGCTCGATGCGCAGACGCACCGGCGATTCGTGAAGAGCCACCTCGCGGCCGACGGCATTCGCTTCTTCCCCGAAGCAAAGTACGTGGTGGTCGGGCGCGACACACGCGACGTATTCATGTCGCTGTGGAATCACTACAGCGCGTACACCGACCTCGCATATTCGCTCTTCAACGATCCGGAGCGTCCGGGCCCGGAGTTTCCGCGGTGCCCCGAACAACCGCGCGACCTCTGGCCGCGGTGGATCAGCGAAGGGTGGTTCGAGTGGGAGCCCGACGGGTGGCCATTCTGGTCGCATCACCACCACCTCTCGACCTGGTGGCAATGGCGCGAACTGTCGAACGTGCACTTCATGCACTTCGGCGACATGCTCGCCGACACCGAAGGCGAGATGCGGCGGCTCGCCGCGTATTGCGAGATCGACGTGCCCGACGAGCAATGGCCTGCGATTGTCGACGCCGTACAGCTCGACGCGATGCGCAAGGAGACAAAGGGCGGCGACGAGGTCGAGGACCCGGCCGCGATGATCTTTGAGGGCGGCGTCGACCGGTTCCTGTTCAAGGGTACGAACGGACGTTGGCGTGACGTGCTCACTCCCGATGATCTCGAGCTGTACCAGAAGGCCGTCGCGGCGCTCGATCCGGGGCTGCATGCCTGGCTCGAAGGCGGGCGGCTCGCGTCTGCGTGATCGTCGTGCCTGGTCAGCTCATGACCACGCCGGAGCATCGCGTTTCGAACGCAATGACGCCTCCTCTCTTACAGGTCACCCGTTCCCAGTTCGAAAGAGCTCCCGTCAGGACCACCAAGGCGTGTTCGCAGTTCCGGGCACGTTGTGTTCACGTTGTTGTCGTTGGTCACACGACGAACGTTTTCGTCGGTCGCGCTAGGTCGGCCACGCACTCGGCCTCGCCGTTGGAGTGAAGCGGCGGGCTGGTCGCGGGTTCGGCGTCTGTGTATCGGCGATCGCAGGCGCGTTGTGGCACGGTCC
>JAUZEM010000372.1 GCA_030839005.1 Actinomycetota bacterium
GCTGCTCGATTCGGAATAAGGCTCAACACCCGTCCCGTCGACGCGAGCGCGTTGTCGCCGCGCTCGAGTTGCACGGCGAAGCTCCCGTGCGACTCGTGGAACTCGCCGGTCTGGCCCAATCCGTGGATTATGGGTTGTGTCTGCTGCGTCAGCTGCGACTCGATCACGCAGAGGCTCTTCGTACACGCGCGTGCGAGCCGTATTACGCCCATCGGGTTCTCGACGTGGTAGATCAATCCGAGTAGCAGAACAACGTCATACGTTCCGAGCTCCGCCGCTTCGATCTCGAAGACGTCGGCCTGGCGTAGCTCGAGCCTGTCCGGCGGGATGTCGAAGTAGTCACGCATGACCGCGGCGCGTTGGAGGTTCTTCGGGCGGATGTCCACGCCAACCACGCGGGACGCGCCCCAATCGAGAAGACGGTGAGAGAACCAACCCTCGTTGCACGCGAGATCGAGAGCGGTTGCATCAGGTCCGGCGACCGCGAGAGCCGCGCGAACGCGAGGCTCGATCAGCTCGGCGCGAGTGCGATGGATACTCGGCAATTCCGAGTTCGCGACGCGCACCTCGTTTCCGTCGCGTAGACGCCAGGGATAGATCCACGGAAGACCCTTGAGCTCTTGCTCGAGCGACGTCATACGACGCGAAGTCTACATTCCGGTCTCCGCTGCCGAGTATTCCGCGCGTGCGCAAGATCTTCTCGATCGCGGCGGACACGGAGCGGGCGAAGGTGGCCGTCAAGTGACGGGCCGACAGTAACCTCGACCCTGACCGGGCCGACTTAGCTAGTGAGCGTCAGCGCGCGCTGCTATATTCCTTACGCTGAGAACCGGGCGAACAGGTTCGAGGGGGTGGGGAATATGACTCGGCTGCGCCGCAGCGCGTGGATTGGGCTGGGCGTCCTGTCTGCGCTGCTCGTTCTGAGCGGATGCCTAGGGAGAAGTTCGGCATGGACCGGTTCCGGGCCTCGCGTCGCCATCGCCGGGGACAGCGAGATCTGGGGACTCGACCACACCGCTTCGTACAACAACGGGAAACTCATCTTCACGTACGTCGGGACGTTTACCAACGCGGTCGTCAGGGCTGGCTATCAGGTGAGCACGGCGGACGAAATCGGCGCGACCACTACCGATCTGACGCCATTCGAGACGAGTACGCCAGACGCCGGTTGGCCGGCACCGGGTCCACAGATAGATGTCACGGTGCTCGGCGTCAACGACATGCACCTCACGGCGTCGGGCGTGCCGTCCACTCCTTATTTCACCGCGGAGGCCGATTTCGACCGCTACTTGAGTGCGACCGAAGCCGCGGGCGTCGGTTGCCATGTCCTTGTCCAGGTGCCCGAGACGACGCCGTGGGGTCTCAATGTGAGCGGCCCAACCTGGAACCGGTTCCTCGCCTCAGAGGCTACGACGGGGACCGCCGTCATTGTGCCGTGGGCAAGTGAAGTCGCCGACAATCCCGATTACGTCAACGCTGATGGCGTACACCAGACGACTGCCGGCAAGTCCGCATTCACCGCAGACATCATTAACGCCATTGCGCAATGCGCGACCAAGATCACGCGCTGAGACCACCTCACTTCGACAACCGAAGTTCTCCGATGGCGGACCGGGCGACGGATACGCCCCGCATGGCCCCCGACCAGGGGCCTTGCAAGGTTTCTCGTTCGGATTCCTCACGCACAGCGCTGACCCGAATAACTCGTCTTGCCTTCGCATCCGTCTGCTGCGGTTGATTGGTCGGTGCGGGGTCCGGGCCTCGCGTCGGCCGGTTGGTCGATCGTCGTGAGCCCGAATCCACCTGGGCCGAATGACCTTGTGGCCACATCGTGCCCAAATACGACAAGCTGCTTCGCCGTCGGAAGCCGGCGTCTGGACACTCAGCGGATGCAACTACTGCTGCGTGCACTCGAGGACGAGCGCGCTCGTTCTGAGCGCGTAGACTCGATTTCGCGTCAGACGCCTATACGGGGGTGGCGTAGTGCGAGAATCAGATGTTCCGGGCGGCGATACGAGTGATCGACCGCGCAAGGCGTCGGCGCCGCCCGTTCCGGTCGAACGCGGCCGGAAGCAACTTCGCGCCGAGGTGCGTGCCAAGCACCCTCGCTTTCTCGAAGCGCTAAGTGCCGACGCGAGGATCGCGCTCGCGTGCCGAAGTGAGCGATACCGCTTTCGCGGTCGGATCGACGCCGCGGTGCAGATCGTCCGACTGATGGTCGTGAGTGATGCGTTCCTCGCGCAGGTCTGCTACCGCGCGAAGGCGCGCTTGCAGGCTCTGGGTGTCCCATTGCTGCCGCGCCTCCTTCACCGACTCGCGATCATGATCGCCCAGGTGAGCATCGGTGATCCGGTCGTCATTCGTCCCGGCGTGTACATCGCCCATGGCCAGACCGTCATCGACGGTTTTACCGAGATCCACCGCGGCGTCATCATCGCTCCGTGGACCAGTATCGGACTGGTCGCGGGGAACTACCGCGGCCCGATCATCGGACGAGGCGTACAGGTCGGCACCGGCGCCAAGGTGCTCGGACCCGTCGTCGTGCACCGCGGCGCGCGCATCGGCGCGAACGCCGTCGTCGTGCGCGACGTTCCTGAGAACACGACGGTCCTGGGTGCGCCGGTACGCCACGTGCCGCCTGTCGCTACACCTTGACGCAGCGAATGCGCGGCGAAGTCATCGACATCTTTGTCACGTCGTGCTCCAGTGTGCGTCGATGAAGCGACGCACGTCGCGCAGGAGCTCGTGATCCTCCGGCGCCAAGCCGAGGAAGCCGCCGTGGGGTGCCGCCTCGACGACATGGAGCTCGGCCGGCACTCCGGCAGCGCGCAGTGCGCGATGCATGCGCACCGTGTTCGATAGGTACAGATCGCGCGTCCCGCTCGCCAGCAGTGTCGGCGGGAAGCCCTTGGTGAAGTCGCCGAACAGGGGCGAGAGACCCGGAGACGCCAGGTCATGGTCGCCGGCGTAGAGAAGGCGTTGCGGCGTCCCTCC
>JAUZEM010000476.1 GCA_030839005.1 Actinomycetota bacterium
AGCTCATTCCGTTGCCCAAGCCGCACCCGCCGACGGTGTGCAACTCGATGTGGGCTCTGACCGACTTCACCGAGGCCAACGGCGCGACGCGTCTCGTTCCGGGAACGCACCTGTCCGATCGCAGCCCCGACTACGGCGCCGACTACGACTCGATCGCCGCCGAGATGCCGAAGGGCTCGGTGCTCATCTGGCACGGGAGCCTCTGGCACGGCGGCGGTGCGAACACGACGGGCGAACCGCGCATCGGGATTGCCATGAACTACTGCGCGGGCTATATCCGTCAGCAGGAGAACCAACAGCTCGGGCTGCCGCGAGAGAAGGTCCAAACCTTCGCGCCGCGGCTCCGCGAGCTCGTCGGCTACGGCGTCTACAACATGCTGATCGGCCACATCAACAAGCAGTCGCCCGAACAACTCTTGCTCGGCGACGGATCGACCAAGATCGTCTGGGACGGGATCTGAACATGGCAATCCTGGAAGTCGTCGACGACGCGCGCGTACGCGTGCTCACGCTCAACCGCCCGGAAACACTGAACGCGTTCAACGACGAGCTGTATCACGCGGCGGGCGCCGCGCTGGAGGACGCGGCTGCGCGCGCCGACGTGGCGTGCGTGGTGATCACCGGAGCCGGACGCGCGTTCTCCGCCGGTCAGGACCTCGCCGAGATGGGACGCCTGAGCGCGGAGACCAAAACCGATTTCGACAATACCGATGTCGGCGGGGCCGGACCCGGCTTCCCGCGCTTCTTGGACACGCTGGCGGCGTTCGGCAAGCCGGTGATCGCCGCGGTCAACGGCATCGGGGTCGGAATCGGCATGACGATGCTGCTACACGTCGACATCGCGATCATCGCGTCGACCGCACGCTTACGCGCACCCTTCGTCCCACTGGGCGTCGTCCCCGAGGCCGCCGGCAGCTTGCTCATGCCGATCGTCATGGGCAACCAGCGCGCCGCGCTCAAGCTGTACACCGGCGACTGGGTCACCGCGGACGAGGCGGTGGAGTGCGGACTCGCGCTGCGCGCGGTCGCACCGGACAAGCTGATGAGCGTCGCGATGGAATTGGCCGGCCGCATCGCCAAGATGCCGGTCGCCTCCTTGAGCGCGACCAAACGAGTCGTGATCGAAGGCCGCATCGACGCCGTGCGCGCGGCACGGGCGCGCGAAGACCGCGCGTTCACGGGCATGATCGGCCAGCCCGCGAACATGGAGGCGATCACCGCGTTCTTGGAGAAGCGGGAGCCCGACTTCTCGCGCCTCTAGGGAATTTCTCGGGAGAGTCGCCGGGATAGCCTGCGGACCATGACGATCGTGGCGACGCGTAGCGGGAAAGTGGAAGGGTTCGAACGCAATGGTGTGACCGTCTTCCGCGGCATCCCGTACGCCGCGCCGCCGGTAGGTTCGCGTCGCTGGCAGGCGCCGCAGCGCGAGGAGCCGTGGGCCGGGACGCGCGACGCCGGCACCTTCTCGGCGCAGTCGGCCCAGACGGAGTTCGCGTTGGCGACGATGATGGGTGAGCGCCAACCCGCCAACAGCGAGGACAGCCTGTACCTCAACGTGTGGACGCCGGGATGCGACGACGGGCGCCGTCCGGTGATGGTTTGGATCCACGGCGGCGCGTTCATCTGGGGCTCGGGCGACACACCCTGGTACGACGGCACGAAGTTCGCGGTCCACGGCGACGTCGTGGTCGTCACGATCAACTATCGCCTGGGCCCGTTCGGGTTCATGCACCTCGCCGATCTTTTCGACGGCGCGTTCGCCGGTTCCGGAAACGCCGGCATCCTCGATCAGATCGCCGCCCTCGAATGGGTACGCGACTGCATCGCCGCATTCGGCGGCGACCCCGACCGCGTCACCGTGTTCGGCGAGTCGGCCGGTGCGGCCAGCGTCGCAACGCTCCTCGGCACTCCTGGCGCCCGCGGTCTCTTCCGCGCCGCGATCCCGCAGAGCGGCGCCGCGTCGTGGTTGTCGACGCGCGACCGCGCGACCGGCATAGCCGCGCGCGTCGTCGAGAAGCTCGGCATCCGGGCCGGCGACTCCGAGGCGCTCCTCGCCGCCTCGACCGACGCGGTGCTCGGCGCGCTGCCTGCGTTCCGGGAGGACGGCGTGACCGCGCTCCCGTTCCAGCCGGTCGTCGACGGCACGGTGCTGCCCGAGCCGCCGCTCGCCGCGATCGCCGCCGGCAACGCGGCAGGAGTGCGCGTGCTCACCGGCACGAACCTCAACGAGATGACGCTGTTCACGGTCGCAGATCCCGCGCTCGCGACGCTTGACGAGGCGGGTGTCCGGAACCGGCTCCGCATCGCGTTCGGCGCCGCCGGCGACGCGCTGGTGGAGAGCTACCGCGCCCGCCGCCCGAACGTCACCCCGCAGGAGCTCTGGATCGATCTTGCGACCGACGGCGTGTTCCGCATTCCCGCGATCCGGCTCCTCGAGGCCCAGCTCGCCCACGCGCCGGTCTGGTCTTACCTCTTCACGTTCGCGACCCCGGTCTTCGGCGGCATCCTCCGCTCGACCCACGCACTCGAGATCCCCTTCGTCTTCGACAACCTCGACCGCGGCCGCGCCGAGGTGCTCACGGGTGCCGGGCCGGAGCGTCAGGGCATCGCCGACGCGATGCACCGGTCGTGGATCGCGTTCGCCCGAGACGGGAATCCGCAACACGCCGGACTGCCCGAATGGCCGCGATACGACATCGACCGGCGAGCCACGATGCGCTTCGACACCAGGTTGGAACTGCTCGAGGACCCCGCGGGGGAGGATCGCGCGGCCTTCGAGGCCGAAATCGCCACAGTTACTCCTTGAGGGCCCGGGCCGGGATGCCGATCAGAGAGCCGGATCGGCGACTCGGGAGTTCGGATGCGCAATGAGTGAAGTCGTGGCCCTGCTACTCGACGATGCCATGCCGCCGGAGCGGCTCGGCGCCCTCCTTCTCGCGGCCCGAAAGCGGCGGGGGCTCAAGCGCAGGCAAGCCGCGGCCGCGGCCGGAACCACCGCCGCCAAGCTGCGCGCGTACGAGCGGGGCGACGAGCCGGTACCCGCCGGTGTCTGCGCCCAGCTGGCCGAGTGCTACGGCGACGACCTGACCGCGCACGTCCCGCTACGCGTGCCGATGCAGGTCGAAAGCGAGCGACTCGTCATCGGCGACGTGCAGCAGCCCGTCGGCCCGGACGACGACGATGTCATCGCCGGCTACATCGACATCGTCCAGCGGCTGCGCAATACCGGACCGGGTGATCCGCTCGCCCTGCGTACCGCCGACATCGTCGCGCTGGCGGGAGCGCTCGGCCGCGACCGTGACGCGATCGAGCAACGGATCGCCGAGGCTCTCGGCTGCACCCGCGTCGAGGCGCGCCGGTTGCACGGTGAGCTGCTGCGCCGGAAGGTCATCCTCCCGGTCGCCGGCCTCGCCGCGGGCATGGCCGCGTTCGCGGGCTCCGCGGCCGCGGTGCAATCGGCGTCGTCATCGACGACGAACATCGAGACCCGGCCGGTCGTCGCGACGGCCCCGTCGACGACCGCGCGCACCCAACCCGCGCCGACGACGGCGAAACCCGTCCCGGTCGCGACGACTACGACTACGACGACGACGACCACGGCACCGGCACCCGCGCCCGCAGTCGACACCACGGCACCGACGACCGCACGAGCGCATCAAACCGACGCGACCGTCCCGCCGTCCGAGCAGACGGCCGACGTGCCGATCTCCGTCGCGTCGCCCAAGCCCGATCCCGACGATCCGCCCGTGTCGGTGTTGCCCGGCGAGACGCCGATCACCGTCATCGGTACGTCGGACTCGACGAGCCAGACGCCGTAGCGTCACGTCAGAACGTCGACGAGGGTGCGCGCCTACGGCGCGCCGACTCGTTGGACGCGCGCGAGCCGCACGCGTTCGGCGAATCCCTTCAGCGCGAACGCGCCCGCGGGGTGGCCCGAGAAGGCCGCCGAGCCGGCGAGCGCCGCGTGCGTCTCGGCATCGACGAGCACCGTCGACGGGCGAGCGACGTTCACCGCGCGGGCCGCGAGGTTCACGACCGCGCCGGAGTAGTCGCCGTCGCGCGCGAGGACGTCGCCGCTCGCGATCCCGGCGCGCACCGGGGGCAGCGACTCGTGCGCCGCAAACGCGTCGACGAGCGCGAGCGCGATGTCTGTCGCCGTGACGGCATCGTTGGCGACGAACATCACGCTGTCGCCGATCAGCTTGACGACTCGGCCACCGCGTCCAACGACGATCTCCGATGCGGTCGAGTCGAACGTGCTCAAGGCGCGCGAGAGGTCGGGCAGATCCAGCTGCTGGGTCCACGCAGTCGAGTCGACGAGATCGGCGAAGCCGACGCTCCGGCGGACGAGATCGATCCCGGGCGTGGCGGACCCGGCCGGTCGTCGTGCGCCACGGCTCATCTTCGCGCCGAAGCGTTGGCGCCGGCCGGCCGGCTACGAACGGAGGTGCCAGGCCTTTTCGCGCACGAACGCGCGCACACCCGACTCGGACATCGACACGCCGAGTCCCGAGTGCCGGCGTCCCGACCAAGGCAAGCACACGCTCGACCGGTCGGACGTGTTCCAGTAGGCGTTGCCGACCTCGAGTCGACTCAGGATCCGCTCCGCGCGCCCACGGTCGCCGGAGAACACCGCCGCGCCGAGCCCGAACTCGGTGTCGTCGAGGCACGCGAGCGCTTCCGCGTCGTCGCGGACTCGCTGCACGCCGATGACCGGACCGAATGTCTCGTCGCGCATCACACTCATGCTCGGGTCGACGTCGACGAGCACTGTGGGCGCGAACCAGGAACCCGGTCGATCGATCCGTGTCCCGCCGCAGACGACCCGCGCACCTTTCGCGACCGCGTCGGCGACCTGCGCTTCGAGCACGTCGACGTGCGCGGCGCGCGCGAGCGGTCCGAGATCGGTCTGCTCGTCTTCGGGATCGCCGGTGCGGTACGCACTCACGGCGTCGCCCAGGGCGTCGACGAAACGGTCGAAGATCGCATCGTGCGCGTAGACGCGCTCGATCGCGGAGCAGGACTGGCCCCCGTTGTAGAAGGCGCCCTCCGCGACCGCGAGGGCGGCCGAGACGACGTCGACGTCGTCGCAAACGTAGGCGCCGTCCTTCCCCCCGAGCTCCAGCTGGAGGCGCACGAACCGATCGGAGACCGACCGGGCGACGCGCCGCCCGGTTTCGTACGAGCCCGTGAAGCACACAATGTCGACGTCGGACGCGACCAGAGCGGCACCCACGACGCCACCGCCGACGATCGCCTGTAGCACGTCGACGGGGACACCGGAGCGGTGCATGACGTCGACGAGGCGCAATCCGGTGAGGGTTGCATGCTCGGAGGGCTTGTAGAGAACCGCGTTGCCGGTGAGCAGCGCCGGCACGATCGTGTTGAGCCCGACGAAGTACGGATAGTTCCACGCGCTGACGTGCGCGACGAGCCCGACGGGATCGTGGGTGACGCGTTCCTCGACCGCTCCCCCCGCACCTGCGGTTACCGAACGCGGAGCGATGACGTCGCCGACGTGCGCGATGTTCCAATCGATCCGCTCCAGGACCGCGCGCACCTCGTTGCGCGACTGCGCGATCGGCTTGCCGACCTCACGGGTCGTGAGGCGCGCACACTCCTCGGCCTCGGCCGCGAGAAGGTTGCGGAAGACGCGCACGATCTCGGCTCGCTCGTCGAAGGGACGCGCGGCCCAGTCGGGCTGCGCACGCCGGGCTCGCTCGACCTTCCGCTCGACCTCACGCTCTTCGGTGACCGCGACGCTCCTCACGTGCTCTCCCGTCGCGGGGTTGCGAACCTCGAGTGAGCGTTCGACACGCGCCTCGAGCTCGGCGCCGGGCGCGGTCTGGCTCGAGGGCTCGGGCGCGGGCTCGGATCCGGGTAAGCCGGCAGGTTCGGGCGGGCTCGCCGCGGCCGATTCCACGGCCGATTCGTCGGCCGAGACGACGAGGGTCACCCAGCGCGACTCCTTCTGGCCCGGCCGGCGCTCGAGCTGGCGCACGTATCCGCGATCGGCCAGCCGTTGGAGGGTCTCCTCGACGTCGTCGAGCGACCGGAACGAATGCCAGCGCTCCGAGCGCTGCTTGAGCTCCCCGGGCGTCTGCGCGCCGCGCAGCAACAGCACGCCGAGCACGGAGTACTCGGGCACGGAGAGCTGCAGCGCCTCGTCGACGATATGGCGGTGCTTCACGACCCGCTGGCCCGTTGCCCGCACCCGACGGGACACGCCCTTGTCGCGCAAGCCTTCGAGCACCCGCTCGACGGTCGACTCGTCGAACGAGACGATCGGATCGCGATTGGTGCTTTGATTGCACGCGTTGATCAACGCGTTGACCGACAACGGGTAGTTGTCGGGCGTCGTGACCGCCTTCTCCATGAGGCAACCGAGGACGCGTGCCTCCTCGGCGCTCAGGTTGATCATCCGAGCACCAGCTCCGCGATCGTTCGCAGCTGCTCGGTCGCGCCCGAGACGACCATCGTCGTCACCGCCGACGCGCGCCACATCTCCAGGTCGTCGCGGATCTTCTCGCGCGGACCGACGAGCGCGACGTCTTCGACGAGGCGCGTCGGTACCGCAGCCGCGGCCTCCGCCTTCTTGCCGTCGAGGTAGAGGTCTTGGATCAACTTCGCTTCGCCCTCGTAACCCATCCGCCCGAACACGTTGTTGTGGAAGTTCACTTCGCGCGCACCCATCCCGCCGATGTAGAGCGCCAGCACCGGCCGGTACATGTCGGCCGCGGTCTCGACGTCGTCGGCGATGATCACCGGCACGAGACACGCAACCTCGAACGTCTCCGCAGTCCGGCGCGCGCCCGGCCGGGCGAAGCCTTCGACCAACGCGTCGCGATAGAAGCCGTCGACGCGCGGTGCGTAGAACATCGGCAGCCAGCCGTCGGCGATCTCGGCCGAGAGGGAGACGTTCTTCGGACCTTCGGCGGCGATGTAGATCGGCAGGTCGGCGCGCCGCGGATGCGTGATCGACTTGAGCGGCTTGCCGAGCCCGGTGCCGCCGTGCAGGGGCAATTGGTAATGCTCGCCGTCGAGCTCGACCGGCGCCTCGCGCGCGAGCACCTGGCGCACGATGTCGATGTACTCGCGCGTTCGGCCGAGCGGCTTGCGGTAGTCGTCGCCGTACCATCCCTCGGCAACCTGCGGGCCGGACGCGCCCAGGCCGAGCACGAAGCGACCGCCCGAGAGGTGATCGAGCGTGAGCGCGGCCATCGCCATCGCCGTTGGGGTCCGGGCGGAGAGCTGGCAGATCGAAGTACCGAGCTTGATGCGCGACGTCTGCGCACCCCACCAGGCGAGCGGGGTCAGCGCGTCCGATCCGTAGGCCTCGGCCGTCCAACACGAGTCGAAGCCCAGCCGTTCCGCTTCCGCGAGTGCGACCGGAACGCCCGCCGGCGGCTGGGCGCCCCAGTAGCCGATCATGTATCCGAGCTTTAATTCGTGCGGCATGCCTCGCAGCCTACGAGGACGGATGCGCGCACGTCGCCGTCGACGCAGAGCCATGCTGCGAAGCCGTCTTCGGTGCCGGTTACGGCCACGTCGACCGCGTCGGCGAGGTCGAGTCCCGTCCGGAACTCGATCTCGGCGTGCCGGACGCGCGGGCGACCCCGGCGCGCGAGCTCGTCTTCGACCGCAGCCCAGTACGCCGCGTTGTTGACGTGCCCGACGACGTCGAGATCCGTCGCGCGCAGCGGCCACGGACGGCGCGGCGCGTCGGCCGGAGGTCGCGGGTGCCGGAGTCGCGCGCTGACCTTGCGGCCCTCGGCCGTCGCGCCCCACACCGCATCGAAGTTCGGCGGCAACGGCGTCGGAACGCCGCGCTCGGGATCGGTGTGCACCCAGATCGAGGTCGCCTCGGCGCACAAGCGATCACCGACATACAACTGCGTGGCGCGCTCCGCCCACCGCGCGCCGACACCGCTGCACCATGTCGTCGCCGTGACGTCGGCACGAAATCGCGGCGTCGCCGATATCTCGATCTCGAGACGCCGCAGGATCCACACACCCATCCCTTCGATCGGCGCGCTCGCGGCGTCGAAGTCGGAGACGTCCTGCACGATGCGCGCCAGCGCGTCGAGTCGGGCGCGAGCATCGGGACCGACGTCGGCAAGACCGACGTGCCGCTCGATGGTCGTGACGCGCCGATCACCCACGGGCCGCAACCTACCGGGCGCTAACTTCGCGATCGTGACGACCGCCGTCCCCACCGAGGAGCCCGAGGTCCC
Organism: Actinomycetota bacterium; assembly: GCA_030839005.1. Lineage (GTDB taxonomy): Bacteria > Actinomycetota > Acidimicrobiia > IMCC26256 > PALSA-610 > PALSA-610. Next base: position 8,235 of record JAUZEM010000476.1, read on the forward strand.
ACCCGAAGGCTTCCGCCAGTATCGCTACTCACCGCCTCCCGGCGCGACGACGGTGCTGCTCGTTCGCCACGGCGAGTCCGCGCCCGCGCACCCCGACAAGCCGTTCCCGAGCCGCGACGGTCACGGTGACCCCCGCCTCGATCCGGTCGGGGTGAAGCAGGCCGAGTTGCTCGCGGAACGATTGCGCCACGAAGCGATCTCCGCCTTGTACGTCACGCCCCTCCAGCGCACGCACGAGACGGCAGCACCTCTCGCGGCGAGTCTCGGGCTCACACCCGTCGAAGTAGCCGATCTGCGCGAGGTGTTCCTCGGCGATTGGGAGGAAGGCGAGTTCCGGCGCCGCGCGGCCCGACGCGACCCGATCTTCGAACAAATCTTCATCCAGGAGCGCTGGGACGTCATCCCGGGCTCCGAGCCGCACGATGACTTCGACGAGCGGGTCTGGCGAGGTTTTCAACGCATCGTCTCCGCGCATCCGGACGAGCGTGTCGTCGCGGTGTCCCACGGTGGCGTCATCGGTCAGCTCCTCCACCGCGTGACCGGCGCCCGGCGCTTCGCGTTCGCGGGCACCGACAATGCATCGATCAGCGAGGTCGTCGCCGATCAGGAGCGCATCATCCTGCGTCGCTACAACGATGTCGCGCATCTCCTGCCACTCCTGCAAGTGCACTGACCAGCGCGTCGTAGTCGGGTCCCGGGCGGCGCACCCGCGGCGGGAGCTCGAGCTGCACGCCCCCCAGTGCCACGCGGTTGACCGGGTTCGCGGGATGTAGGCCGCGCAGGTGCCGCGGCATCGAATCGAGATCCGCGATCCAGCGGTACTGCGGGAGCGCCCGGATCAACGCGTACGCGAGGTCGGCCGCGAGCTCTCGGTTCGTGCCACCGAGCAGCGCCGTCGTCCAACGGTCGTCGGCATCGCGCACACCGCCGAAACCGTGCACGGAGATGACGATGTCGATGCTCGCGAGGAACGCACGCAAGCACAACGAGAGCGCAGGATCGTACCGATGCGACGGTACGTGCCACCGCAGGTCGTCGGGCTGGACGACCGCGTAGAACGACGCGCCGGACGCGGACGCGGCGGCTTCGGCGATCTCCGCAGTTCCCTGCTCCAGACCGCCGTGCAGGGCGCAGACGCCGACTCGCGAGCCGGCGACGAGGCGCTCCTGCACGCCGACCGTCGCAAGGAGCTCGTCAAGCACGGGAACCTCGCTCAGCGATTGACGAGCAGATCGCGGTACGGCGTGTCCTTGGCCGGCCCCGGCTCCTTCGGCAGACCGAGCACGCGCTCGCCCAGGATGTTGCGCTGAACCTGGTCGGTACCGCCGTAGATCGACGGACCCGGCGAGAACAGCGTCACCTCTTGCACCATCCCGCCGCCCGGCGTATCGGAGCCCACCACCATGCCGTACGCACCGACGATCTCGTTGCCGACCTCACGCTGCAGTCGCAGTAGATCACTCATCATCAGCTTCGCGATGTTCGGCTCACCGCCCGTCCGCTGGTTCGGCGACTTGGCGCGCAGCGACGAGTACCGTCCGAGCTGCTGCATCGTGTACAGCTTCGCGAGCTTCTGGCGGATCGTCGGATCCGTGTTCTTGCCGAGCTCCTGGGAAAGTTTCACCAGACGTTGCGCGGCCGCGGCCCCGCCACCGCCGGTGCCGCCGGTGCGCACTTGGCCGACGTGGTCGCCGGCGCGGGTGTCGAGCTGTCCGGCGATCGGTCCCGGGAACGCATTGCCCGCCCCGCCGGAACCGCCGGTACCGAGTCCGGCGCGCTCGGCCATCAACGTCGTGTTCGCGGCGGCCCAACCGTTGTTCAGACCACCGATGATGTCGTCGTCGCGCACGCGCGCGCCGTCGATGAAGACCTCGTTGAACATCGCTCGCCCGGTCATCTCACGAAGCGGCCGGATCTCCACACCCGGCTGGCACATGTCGAACTTGAAGTACGTGATGCCCTTGTGCTTCGGGAGGTCCGGCGCGGTGCGCGCGATGAGCATGCCGAGGTTGGTCAGCTGCGCGGTCGACGTCCACACCTTCTGTCCGGTGACGATCCACTCGTCGCCGTCCTTCACCGCCTTCGTCGAAAGGCTCGCCAGATCGGAGCCGGAACCGGGTTCCGAGAAGAGCTGACACCACGCGTCCTGCCCGTTCAGGATGCGCAGCAGATCCTCGGCCTTCTGACGCTCGTTGCCGTGCGCGACGATCGTCGGCGCGGTCAGCAGGTATCCGAGGCCCGCGGGCGGACCGATCGCGCCGTGTTCGACGATCGCCTGGTTGACGACAGTCGCGAGATCGCGCGTCCAACCCTTGCCCCACGTGTCCTCGGGGAAGGTCGGCGCCGCGTAGCCGGAGCGGGCGAGGACGTCCCACCATTCCGCGACCGTCAGATCGGGGTCCCAGTTGTCCGCGAGCCACGCCTTGACCTCGGCGCGCACGTCTTCGAGCGTCGGCATCGTCATACGTCGAAGGTTACCGCTCGATGACTCAGGCGGCGCCGTTCAATCGAGGAGATCGAGCACCTTCTCCGGCTGCCGCGCGATCACCGCCCGGTCGCCGACGAACACGACGGGCCGCTCCATGACCTCGGGATGCTTCAGCAGCACCTCGATGACCTGCGCGCGCGTCTGCACGTCGGACTTGGTCAGGCCCGCGGCTTTGAACTTATCGTCGCCGTTACGGACCAACGCGATCGGATCGTCGTCGATCGCGTCGAGGATGCGCCCGAGGGTTGCCCGGTCGGGCGGTGCGTCGAGATAGCGCACGACGTGCGCGTCGACCCCGCGTCGCGTGAGGATCTCGAGCGCGCCCCGGGACTTGCTGCACGAGGGGTTGTGGAAGATCTGCACCGGTTCCATGGTCGCCGAACCTAGCAATCGTAAGTACTCCGCGGGGCCGACGTCGATCGCACCGAGCTTGCGCAGATGGGGCGTCGTCCACTGCACGTCGAAAAGGGTCGCACCGTCGAGCTTCAAGAGCTCGACGGTCGCCCAACACGCGACCTTCGACGCATCGGTGACCCGATGGAACATGGACTCACCCGCGAAGAACCGGCCGATGCGTACGCCGTACAAGCCGCCGGCGAGCACGCCGCCCTGCCACGTCTCGACGGAGTGCGCCCAGCCCAACTCGTGCAAACGCGTGTACGCGTCGACGAACGTCCCGTCGATCCAGCCGTGCGGGCGGCGCGGGTTGGCGCAACCGAGGATGACGTCGACGAAGACGGTATTCACCCGCAGCTCGAAGCGGTCGACGGCGCGGCGCAACGAGCGACTGCGACGAAAGCCGTCGAGCGGAACGATCCCGCGCGGATCGGGCGACCACCACGCAAGGGAGCTCCCCGAGTACATCGGGAACAGTCCGCGCCGGTACGCCGCGAGCAAGGTGCCCGGCTCGAGGTCGGCACCCACCGCGACGATGTCGTCCGCCCCGACCGAGGAGTCCGCATCCGGGAAGTCCCAGACGCAGGGCGGCGGCTCGACCGGCATCTCTCGGATCTCGGCGTCGGTCTCGCTTACGCGAGCAACGCCCGCGCGATCTGACCGACCTGGATCTCGTCGGTCCCGGCATAGATCTGCAACACCTTGGCATCGCGCGCCAATTGCTCGACCTCGTACTCGGCCATGTAGCCGTTTCCCCCGAACAGTTGCACCGCCTCGAGCGCGACCTCCGTCGCCGCGCCCGCCGAGTAGAGCTTCATCGCCGAGGCTTCGGAGAGCGTCATCGGCTTGCCGGCTTGCGACGACTCGAGCACCCGGAACACGAGGTTCTCGACGTTGAGCCGCGCGACCTCCATCTTGGCGAGCTTGAGCTGGATGAGCTGGTATTCGCCGATCGGCCGACCGAACTGCCGGCGCTCCTTCGCGTACTCGACACACTTCTCGAGACAACGCTCGATGATGCCGAGCGCCATCGCCGCGACCCCCGATCGCTCGATGACAAAGGTCGCCTTGCTGGCTTCGCGGCCGCTGCTCCCGCGAAAGGCGTCCTCACTCTCGCCCAACAGACGGTCGCGGCCGGCCCGCACGTCGTCGAGGAAAAGCATGCCGGTCGGCGACGAGTGCAGGCCCATCTTGCGCAGCGGCTTGGTCTGCTCGAGCCCGGGCATGCCCGAGTCGAGCACGAACTGCAACACCGTCCGGTCGGCGGGCGGGTTGCCCTCGTCGAGCTTGCAGATGAAGACGATCGTGTCGGCGTACGGACCGTTCGTGATGAAGGTCTTCGATCCGTTGAGCACATACTCGTCGCCGTCGCGCCGGGCGGTGGAGACCATCTGTCCGAACGCGTCGGAGCCGGAGTTGGGCTCGGTGATCGCCCATGCACCGATCTTGTCGAGCGTCAACAGATCACGCGCCCAGCGCTTGCGCTGCACGATCGTGCCCTTCGAGTTGATCGCAGCCGCGGTCAAGCCGACCGACACCCCCAACGCCGTGACCATGCCCGGCGAGCACTTGCAGAGCTCGATGATCGGCAAGAGCGTGAATCCCCCACCGCGCGACTCGTCGCGCTCGTCGCCCGGCGGACTCGCGGCGCCGACGCTGCCCCCCTCCTCGGCCGCGATCCGCCGGTCGAACCCGTCGGCGGCCAGCTGGCCCATGCCGAAGGTCGCGTACAGCTTGCGCAGCAAGTCGTACGGCGGGAGGTCGCCGTGCTCGAGCTCGTCGCGGTGCGGGCGGATCTCGTTGTCGACGAATTGGCGCACCGCGTCGCGCACCATCTGCAGCTCTTCGGGCCATTCGAACATTCGTGGATCGTACGGGACGCAGGCCCCACAAACCTCGGACGAACACCGGTGCATCCGCGGCTTCCGTACCAGTTGGGGGGTTCAGTCGGGTGGGCAGGACGCCGATGCATTCCCGAACGGAGAAAGGTCCGTTGGGAGGGATGGAGATGGATCGCGGTGGCATGAGCGTGGCGCGCACATTGCCGATCGACGGCGCGCTCCTGGGTGATGTCATGCTGCGGCTCCGGCGCGATACGTCGTCGGGCAGGCTGCGCTGGACCCTCGGCAACCGCGGGGCCGCGGAGATCGACGTCTGCTTCACCTCAGCCGGCCCGGCGTGGACCACCAAGGCCCGGCTCTGGAGCCACGCGGGCATGGTCGTGACGCCCGCGAGGCTGCAGCTCGTGGCCACGGCCGCCGACGAGGTGCGCCTGACGCTCGAGCCGCTCCTGCCGACGGCGCGGGCCGGCAGTCATCAGGGGTGCGAACTCCTGGATCTGGCGCGCGCCGCGCTCGACGAGCTCGCCGAAGAGCTCCTCTGGCACGCCACGCGCGCAGGGCTCACGCAGGGCGGCTGATCGGGCCGAAGAATTCGGCGACGAGCGGCAGTGAGCGCTCGGGTTCATCTTCCCGTCTCACAGACGCCGACCGCCCGAAACGCGCGTTCGCCAAGATGATCATGCACTGCTCGGGTCGTCCGCCACGCTCCCCCCGAGGCGGACGGCCCGAGACGGGCACGCGGCATCAGCGGATCGCTGCGATCTCCCATCGAAGATGGGCTCATCGCCGATCAGCGCATGGGGACACTTTCCGGTGTGATCGGCGCGGGGAGCAGGGTTTCGCCCATCAGGAACTCGTCGACCGCGGCGGCGCACGACCGCCCCTCGGCGATCGCCCACACGATCAGGCTCTGACCGCGACCCATGTCGCCGCAGACGAACACGTTCGCGAGATTCGTGCGGAAACTCCCATCGCGGGACACGGTGCCGCGCTCGTTGATCTCGACCCCGAGCTGTTCGAGCAGGCCCGGCCGTTGCGGACCGACGAAGCCCATCGCGAGCAGGACGAGCTCGCACGGCAACTCGAAGTCGGTGCCGTCGACGCGCTCGAATGTCATCCGGCCGTCGACGATTGTCTGTTCCACCTTGTGGGCGCGCAACGCACGCAGATTGCCTTCCTCGTCGCCGAGGAAGCACTCCGTGTTCACCGCGTACACGCGCTCGCCGCCCTCTTCGTGTGCGGACGACACGCGATAGATCATCGGGTAGGTCGGCCAGGGCATCGACTCGACGCGCGCGTCGGGCGGGCGCGGCAGGATCTCGAACTGGTGCACCTCGACCGCACCTTGTCGGATCGTCGTGCCCAGGCAGTCGGCGCCGGTGTCGCCGCCACCGATGATCACAACCCGTTTGCCCTTGGCCGAGATCGGCGCGTCGTCGATGTCGCCCTGTTGCACCCGGTTTCCCCACGGCAGGTATTCCATCGCCTGGTAGACGCCTTGCAGCTCGCGGCCGGGCACCGGGAGATCGCGCCAAGCCGTCGCGCCCCCCGCGAGAACTACCGCCTCGAACTGTTCCAGGTCACCGATGGGCACGTTCTCGCCGACGTTCGCGTTCGTCTGGAACTGCGTACCTTCCGCTTCCATCTGCGCGATCCGACGGTCGAGGTGCCGCTTCTCCATCTTGAACTCGGGGATGCCGTAGCGCAGCAACCCACCGATGCGATCGGCGCGCTCGAACACCGTCACGTCGTGGCCGGCGCGCGTCAGTTGCTGCGCGGCCGCCAAACCGGCGGGTCCGCTACCGACGACGGCGACCCGCCGGCCCGTCTTCTTGTCGACCAGAACCGGCCGCACGTAGCCGTCCTCCCACGCGCGGTCGGAGATCTCGACTTCGATCTGCTTGATCGTGACGGCCGGTGCGTTGATCCCGAGCACACACGCCTCTTCGCAGGGCGCCGGGCACAGCCGTCCGGTGAATTCCGGGAAGTTGTTCGTCGCGTGCAGGCGATCGGCGGCCGCCTCCCAGCGGTCGCGGTACACGAGGTCGTTCCACTCGGGAATGAGATTCCCGAGGGGGCAACCCGTGTGACAGAACGGTATGCCGCAGTCCATGCAGCGTCCGCCCTGGACGCGCACCTTCTCCGCGGGAAAGTCCTCGTAGACCTCCTGCCAGTCGGCGACGCGCACCGGGATCGGTCGCCTCTTCGGCAGCTCCCGATCATGCTTCATGAACCCAGTCGTTTCACCCATAATTCTTTGTCACCTTCACTCGGCGCCGGGATACCCGGCGCCGCCCTCCGGGACGTTCAGGACTCCGGCGAGCCGGCTGCGCCGGCCGCATCACAGCACGTTCGCCCACGCTCTCACCATGACGTCCTGGTTCCCCCGCCTGACGTGCGGCGAGCGGAGGCCGGAGGCCGAAGTGAGCTCGCCGGAGCAACGAGCGTCCGCGAGGCGGGTATCCCGCCGAGCAGCGAGTGCGACCCAGCAAGCAAGAGCGAGTGGCGCTAGCCACGCGCGGCCGCCATCACTGCTTCGTCGACGTCTACGCCGCGTTCTACGGCGTCGCGTTGGGCTTCGAGCACGCGTTTGTAATCCTTCGGGAAGATCTTCGTGAACTGGCGAAGGTTCTGCCACCAGTTCGACAACAGGCGCTCGGCGACCGCCGAACCCGTCAGCTCCAGGTGCATGGTGACGATCCCGCGCAGCCAGTCGACGTCCTCGTCGTCGTCGAGGACGTCGAGATCCACCATCTCGCGGTTCATGCGAAGGAACAGCGACCGGTCGGGATCCAGGACGAACGCAAACCCGCCACTCATCCCGGCCGCGAAGTTGCGGCCCGTCGGCCCGAGGATCACCGCGCGCCCACCGGTCATGTACTCGCAGCCGTGGTCGCCGACACCCTCGACCACGGC
>JAUZEM010000478.1 GCA_030839005.1 Actinomycetota bacterium
AACCCGAGCCGCGCGAGCGGGTCTACCGGGTCATCTCGGTAGACGATCACGTGGTCGAGCCGCCCGACGCGTTCACCGGTCGGTTCCCGAAGAAGTACGCCGACGAGGAGCCGCGGGTCGTGCCGACCGACGACGGCGGCGAGGCGTGGTCGTGGCAGGGACAGGTATTGCCGAACGTGGGCTTCAACGCGGTGGTCGGCCGGCCGTCGACGGAGTACGGCTTCGAGCCGACCCGGTTCGACGAGATGCGCCGGGGCGCGTGGGACGTCAGCGCGCGCGTCGACGACATGGACATCGACGGCGTCGCCGCGTCGCTCTGTTTTCCGTCGTTCCTGCCCGGGTTCGTGGGCCAGCGCCTCACGCTGTGGCCGAACGACGAGGATCTCGCGCTCGCGGCGATGCGCGCGTACAACGACTGGCATCTCGACGCGTGGTGCGGCGCCTACCCCGGCCGCTTCATCCCGAACCAGATCGCGTTCCTGCGCGATCCACATATTGCGGCCGACGAGATCCGGCGCAACGCGCAACGCGGATTCAAGGCGGTCACGTTCTCGGAGGCGCCCGACAAGCTCGGGATGCCCACGATTCACTCCGGATACTGGGACCCCTTGTTCGCGGCGTGCGCGGAGACGGAGACCGTGCTCTGCCTCCACGTCGGATCATCGGGAACGTCACCGACGACGTCGTCCGACGCGCCGCCGGAGATCCCTGCGGTCTTGTTCGGCGCGTACGGCATGTACAGCGCCGTCGACTGGCTCTACTCGAAGATCCCGGTGCGTTTTCCGGACATCAAGATCTGCCTCTCGGAAGGCGGTATCGGTTGGGTCGCGGGGATCATCGATCGCCTCGACCACTGCTACCGCTACCAGCTCGGCTATCTCCCTACGTGGCGGGACGTGCAGGAATCGCCGAGCGAGGTGCTCCGCCGTAACTTCTGGTTCTGCGCGCTCGACGACGACTCGAACATGGCACTGCGCCACCGCATCGGCCTCGAGCACGTGCTCGTGGAGTCGGACTACCCGCACGCCGACTCGTCGTGGCCGGACACGCAGGCGATGCTCGTCCGCCAGCTGCGCGATCAGGGCATCCCGGACGACGAGGCCGAGCGCATCACGTGGCGCAACGCGGCCGACCTGTTCCGCCATCAGCTTCCGTGAGAACCGTCGCGGGCGTCGTCGCCCGCAATGCGCGCGCCGACCCCAACCGCGTGGCCTTCGTGGAAGCGGCCTCCGACGAGACGATGACGTGGGGCGAATACGACACGCGCTCCTCGAAGATGGCCGCGACATTGCATGCGTTCGAACCGGGTGCGCGCGTCGCGCTCCAGATCCCGGACGGACCCGGTGTACACGCGACGATGCTCGCCTGCGAGAAGGCGGGGCTGGTCGCGGTCGGGATCGGAGCGCGCGCCGGAGAGCGTGAGGTCGCCCACCTCGTCGAGCACAGCGGCGCCCGCACCCTGTTCCGCGAGTCGCCGCCCGCGACCCTCGTGGGACACGAGTGCCCGCTGGGACACGACGAGCTGTGGTTCCTCAACTCCACCTCCGGAACGACCGGCCTGCCGAAGATCGTGATGCATACGCAGGCGCGCTGGTTCGCGTTCCACGATCTCGCCGACCGCGTCGCTCGCTTCACCGCCGACGACGTCTTCTGCTCGGCGCTCCCGGCACCGTTCGGCTTCGGCCTGTGGACCTCGCATTTCTCGCCCGCCATCGCCGGCGCCGCGTGCGTGGTGTGCGAACGCTTCGACCCCACCGTCGTGCTCCGCGCGATCGAGCGTTACCGCGTCACCGTGCTCGCCGCAGTGTCGACGCAGTTCGTCATGATGCTCAACTCGCCGGCGATCGACGAGTACGACCTCTCGTCGTTGCGGATCATGTTCACCGGCGGCGAAATGGTTGCTTACGAGCGGGCCAAGGAGTTCGAAGCTCGCACCGGGGCGTCGGTGCTCCAGTTCTACGGATCGAACGAGACCGGCGCGCTCTCGTGCACGACCCCCGACGATCCGCAGGAAAAGCGATTGCGCACCGCGGGGAAGGTCATCCCCGAGATGCACGTCCGCCTGCTCGACGCGAATACGGGTGCCGACATCACCGCGACCGACACGCCGGGCGTGCCCGCGGGCAAGGGTCCGACGCTGTGCCTCGGTTACTACGACGACCCGGCCGCGAACGAAGAGCTGTTCACGGACGACGGCTGGATGCGTATGGGCGACCTCGCGACCATCGACGCCGACGGCTACCTCAACGTGGTCGGCCGCATCTCCGACGTGATCATCCGCGGCGGGAAGAACATCAGCGCCGCGCAGGTCGAGGGTGAGGTCGGGTCGCATCCGGCGATCGCGTTGTGCGGCGCGGTGGCGGTCCCCGACGCCACGTTCGGCGAGCGGGTCTGCATATTCGTGGAGATGCGCTCGGGTCGCGAGCCGATCACGCTCGACGACCTGCGCGCGCACCTCGAACGACGCGGCACCGGCAAGGAGCTGTGGCCGGAACGACTCGTCGTGCTCGACGAGCTCCCGCGTTCCTCCGGCGGCAAGGTAGCCAAGGGCGAGCTCCGCGCCCGGGCGCAATCGCCCGACGCAGCGTAAGTATCAAACAACACGCTGCTAGCACCGGCGCTAGCACCCGCGCTAGCACCCGCGCTAGCACCAGGATTCGTCATATGTCTGCGAGCGGCGATCGCGTAGGAAAGGTGCAACATTTCCCATCACCTGCGATGTGGAGATGTGACTGGACCGATCCCAAAGTGTGCGCGACCTGTTCGACGTCGAGTACGCGCCGCTCGTTCGGCTCGCGAGGCTGATAACCGGCGACGCGGCCGTGGCCGAGGACGTCGTGCAGCCTTCGCCGCGACACCGTGACCGTCACGCTCCACGACCCTCGCCCGCACGGCGAATCGCCCGAACACCGCACTTCATCACGTGACGATCTCGGCGGTGGCTGCCTGTTCGAACACGAGACCACCGTCGGGACTGGCGTCGACAACGATCGTGTCGCCCGACTGATACGTGCCTTTCAGCATCTCGAGCGCGATCGGGTCGGCAACCTCCCGCTGCAACACGCGCTTGAGCGGGCGCGCCCCGAAGTCGGGGTCGTAGCCGGTATGCGCGACCCATTTCTGCGCCGCGGGGGTGAGCTCGAGCGTGAGACCGCGCTCCGCCAGCCGGGCCCGGAGGATGTCGACCTGCAAGCCGACGATCCGCTCGATCTCGTCCTCGGTCAGGCGGCGGAACACGACGATCTCGTCGACGCGGTTGAGGAATTCGGGCTTGAAGTGCGCGCGCACCGCAGCCATCACCTGCTCCTCGGCCGCGCCCGAGCCCAGATTCGACGTCATGATCACGACCGAGTTGGTGAAGTCCACCGTGCGACCCTGACCGTCGGTGAGACGACCGTCGTCCATGAGCTGCAGCAAGACGTTGAACACGTCGGGATGGGCCTTCTCGATCTCGTCGAGCAGGATCACCGCGTAGGGACGGCGACGGACGGACTCCGTGAGCTGGCCGCCCTCCTCGTAGCCCACGTAGCCGGGTGGCGCTCCGACGAGGCGCGACACGGAATGCTTCTCCATGTACTCCGACATGTCGATGCGCACCATTGCCCGCTCGTCGTCGAACAGTAACTCGGCGAGCGCACGCGCCAACTCGGTCTTGCCGACGCCAGTCGGTCCGAGAAACATGAACGAACCGATCGGCCGATTCGGATCCGACAAACCGGCGCGCGAACGCCGGATCGCGTTCGCGACCGCGACCACCGCGGCGTCCTGTCCGACGACGCGTTCGTGCAGGTGATCCTCGAGGCGCACGAGCTTCGACATCTCGCCTTCCATGAGGCGGGACACGGGAATGCCGGTCCACTTGGCGACGATGTCGGCGACGTCTTCCTCGTCGACCTCCTCCTTGAGCATGCGGCCGTCTCGCTGGAGATCGTCGAGCCGACGCGACAAGGCGTCGAGCTCCCGCTCCACGACGGGGATGTGGCCGTACCGCAGCTGGGCGGCGCGCTCGAGGTCTCCATCGCGCTCGGCGCGCTCCGCCTCGAGCTTCGCCTGCTCGAGGCGCTCCTTGCCGGCCTGGATCGCGAGGATCGCGTCCTTCTCGGCCTGCCAGTGCGCGACCATCCCGTCGCGCTCCTCCTGCAACGACTGGAGCTCCGCGTCGAGCGCCTCCAACCGCGCACGCGAGACCTCGTCGCTCTCCTTCGCGAGCGCGGCCCGCTCGATCTCGATCTGGCGGATCCGGCGCTCGACGACATCGATCTCGAACGGCATCGAGTCGATCTCGATCCGCAGGCGCGACGCAGCTTCGTCGATGAGGTCGATCGCCTTGTCGGGCAGCTGGCGCCCGCTGATGTATCGGTCGGAGAGCACCGCGGCCGCCACGATCGCCGCGTCCTGGATGCGCACACCGTGGTGGACCTCGTAGCGCTCCTTGAGGCCACGCAGGATCGCGATCGTGTCTTCGACCGACGGCTCGCCCACGTACACCTGCTGGAAGCGACGCTCCAATGCCGCATCCTTCTCGATGTATTTGCGGTACTCGTCGAGTGTCGTCGCCCCGATCAGGCGCAACTCCCCTCGCGCGAGCATCGGCTTGATCATGTTGCCGGCGTCGACCGCGCCCTCGGCGCCGCCCGCGCCGACGATCGTGTGTATCTCGTCGATGAAGGTGATCACCTCGCCGCCGGAGTCGGCGATCTCCTTCAGCACCGACTTGAAGCGCTCCTCGAACTCGCCGCGATACTTCGTTCCCGCGACGAGCGACCCGATGTCGAGCGCGATCACGCGCTTGTTGCGCAGCCCTTCGGGCACGTCGCCTTCGACGATCCGGCGCGCGAGACCCTCGACGATCGCGGTCTTGCCGACACCGGGCTCACCGATGAGCACGGGGTTGTTCTTCGTACGACGCGAGAGCACCTGGATGATCCGGCGGATCTCCTCGTCGCGACCGATGACCGGGTCGATCTTCCCCAATCGCGCGGCCTCCGTCAGGTCGCGACCGTATTTCTCGAGCGCCTGGTACTGCTCCTCGGGGTTGTCGCTGGTGACCCGGTGCGATCCGCGCACCTGGCGCAGCGCATCGAGCACCGCGTCGTGGTCGACACCGAGGCCGCGCAGAAGATCGCCGACACCGCCGGGCACCTCGCTCATCGCGAGGAGGATGTGCTCGGTCGATACGTAGTCGTCGCTCAAGGCCGCGCGCTCGGCGTCGGCGTTCTCGAGCATCCGGAACGCGCTCGTGCCGAGCTGCGCGTCGCGCACCGTCGCGCCACTTACCCGCGGGAGTTTGTCCAATACGTCGTCGACGCGCCGCCGAACTTCATTGACGTCGATGCCGATCCGTTCGAGAACGCCCGACACGACGCCTTCGCTCTGATCGAGCAGGGCGCGCAGCAGGTGCTCGGGCGTGATCTCCGTGTTCCCCGTGTCGCGCGCGAGCGCCTGGGCGGTCGCGAACGCCTCCTGGGTCTTCCGGGTGAACCGGTTCGGATCTACTGCCATGGCTGACTCTCTCTCGTTCGCTGTCCGTTACCGGTGGGCCTCGAACCGGGCGACCACCGTGCTCCGAACCGGGACGAGGTCGCGCCGGTACTGCCGGTGCGCGGCTTCCACCTGCTGTTCGGCCTCGCGCTGAAGCGCATCGAGCCTCGCCTCCACCTCGGCGATCCGCTCGCGCGCGATGGCCAGATCGTTCTCGAGGGCGAGGATGCGCTGCACCCCGGCCAGGGAGACGCCGTCGTTCGTAAGGTCCTGGATCCGGCGCAACAGCGCGATGTCGCGGTCGGAATACCGGCGGCTGCGGCCGCTCGTCCGCGCGGGAGAGAGCAGTCCCTTGCGTTCGTAGATGCGCAGCGTCTGCGGGTGCACCCCGGCGAGCTCGGCCGCGACCGAGATCACGTAGAGGGCCCGCGCGTCAACGTCCATCACGAGTCTCCATCAGGCTTCGTTCGGTCTTGCGCCGGGGCGAACCGCGCGGCGCGCGGATCGTCGTCGAGCACCGCAGCGAGTGCCTCGATCGCCTCGCGTTGCGTGCTCGACAGGTTGATCGGGACCTGCACCTCGACGGTGACGAGCAGGTCACCGGGCTTCCCGCGCCCGTCGGCGGCGACGCCCTTCCCCCGCACGCGCAACACCTTGCCGCTCGGCGTCCCGGGCGGGATCCGAACGGTGACGGGTGCGTCGAGCGTCGGCACCTTGATGTCGGCGCCGAGCGCGGCCTCTGGGAAGGTGACCGGCAGGCGCAGCGTGAGGTCGTCGCCGTTGCGTCCGAACAACGCGTGACCCCGCACGTGCACGATCACGTAGAGGTCGCCGGCCGGACCGCCGTTCGCGCCGGCGCCCCCGCGGCCCTTCACCCGAATGCGCTGGCCGTCGTCCACGCCCGCCGGGATCCGCACTTTGACCTCACGGGCGCGCACCTCGACACCGCGGCCGTTACAGGTCGGGCACGGGTGGGGGAGTATCTGACCGCGTCCACCGCACGTCGGGCACACCTGCGAGAACGAGAACGGACCCTGGTCGTCGGCGATGGTCCCCGCGCCGTGGCACTGGGGACAGGTCTCCGGCATCGAGCCCGGCGCCGCGCCGGAACCCGCGCACGTCGAGCAGGTCGCGTCGGCGCGGAAACGCACCGTCGACGTGACACCCCGGATCGCGTCCTCGAAGGACAGGTGCAACTCGGTCTCGAGGTCGCGGCCTCGTTGCGGTCCGGTCGCGACGCGCGTGCGCCGGCGGCCTCCACCACCGAACAAATTGCCGAAGATGTCACCCAGCCCACCGCCATCGGTCTCGAAGCGGAACGTCCGGCCACCACCACCCGGCTCGAATCCGCCGGATCCGAATCCGCCGAGTCCACCCGGTCCACCGCCCGTCGCGACCATCTCGCGGACCTCGTCGTACTCGGCGCGCTTCGTGGGATCGCTGAGGATGTCGTAGGCCGCGGAGATCTCCTTGAAACGCTCCTCCGCTTCGGCGTTCCCCGGATTCGCGTCGGGGTGGAGCTGCTTGGCGAGTTTCTTGAACGCGCGCGACAGATCCTTGTCGGTCGCGCTCGGGGACACGCCCAGGACCGCGTAGTAGTCCTTCTCCAACCACTCGCGCTGTGCTGTCACTCCGGCTTCTTCCTCGTCACCTTCACCATCGCGGGACGCAGCACCCGTCCCTTCAATTTCCATCCGGTGCGCAACACATCTTCGACGTGCGGCTCACCGTCGCCATCGTCCTGCAACACGGCTTCGTGCTCGTTCGGGTCGAACGGTGCGTCCTCGGCCTCGATGCGCTGGAGTCCCGCCCGCTCCATCACGGCGATCAGCTCGGCGTAGACGAGGTCGATGCCTTTGCGTACCTTCTCGTCGACGTCGCTGCCGTCGAGATTCCTCACGGCGAGCTCGAAGCTGTCGAGCACCGGCAGCAGCTGCTCGAGCAGTCGCTCCGTGGCACGTTCCACCAGAGCGGTCTGCTCGCGCAGCACGCGCTTGCGGTAGTTCTCGAAGTCGGCCTGCAGGCGCCGAGTCGTGTCGAGCAGGTCGTCGCGCTCGCGTTGCAACGACGCGAGATCGCTCTCGAACTGTGCGGCTTCCTCGGCGCCCGCGTCCGATGATTCCGGAGACGGGACAGTCGTTTCGCTGTTCGCGTCCGTCATGACGGATTACGCGCTCTGCTGGTCGTCGTCGACGATCTCGGCGTCGGCCACCTCGTCGTCCGAAGCCTGCGAATCACCACCCGACGTACCGCCGGCCGCCGACTGCTGCGCCTGTACGTTCTGGTACAGCCGCCGTGTGAAGTCGTTGCTCGCGGCGAGCAGCAATTCGTGCGCGTGCTTGATCGCGTCGACGTCGGGGCCGGCGAGCGCCTCCTTCAGGTTCTTCAGCGCCACGTCGATCTTCTCCCGATCGTCGGCGGGCACCTTGTCGCCCTGTTCCTTCAGGAGGTTCTCGGTCTGCCACGCGAGGGTGTCGGCGGTGTTACGCGCCTCGGCCTCCTCGCGCTTCTTGCGATCCTCCTCCGCATGGGCCTCGGCGTCCTTGATCATCTGGTTGATGTCGTCCTTGCCGAGCGCGGTGCCGCCGGAGATCACCATCGACTGCTCCTTGCCCGTGCCGAGATCCTTGGCCGACACGTGCACGATGCCGTTCGCGTCGATGTCGAATGTGACCTCGATCTGCGGGACGCTTCGGGGCGCCGGCGGCAAACCGGTGAGCGTGAAGGTGCCCAACTGCTTGTTGCGGTAGGCCATCTCGCTCTCGCCCTGCAGCACCTTGATCTCCACCGACGGCTGGTTGTCCTCGGCGGTGGTGAACACCTGCGAGCGCTTCACCGGGATGGTGCTGTTGCGCTCGATGATCTTCTCCATGATCTGACCACGGGTCTCGATTCCGAGCGACAGCGGCGTGACGTCGAGCAGGAGGATGTCCTTGACATCGCCCTTGAGCACGCCGGCTTGGATCGACGCACCGGCCGCGACCGCTTCGTCGGGGTTCACACCCTTGTGCGGCTCCTTGCCGGTGAGCTCGGTGACCAACTGGGTGACCGCGGGCATACGCGTCGAGCCACCGACCAGGATCACGTGGTCGATCTTCGACTTGTCGAATCCGGCGTCGCGGATCGCCTGCTCGAACGGACCACGACACGCGTCGAGCAACTCGCGGGTCATCTCCTGGAACCGCGCGCGGGTGAGCGTGAGCTCGAGGTGCAACGGTCCGTCGCTCGTCGCGGTGACGAACGGGAGATTGATCGTGGTCTCCTGCAACGTCGAGAGCTCGATCTTCGCCTTCTCGGCCGCCTCCTTCAGGCGCTGTGCGGCCATCTTGTCGACCGACAGGTCGACGCCGTGCGAGTTCTTGAACTCGGTGACCATCCAGTCGATGACGCGCTGGTCCCAGTCGTCACCACCGAGGTGCGTGTTCCCGGAGGTGCTCTTCACCTCGAACACGCCGTCGCCGATCTCGAGGACGGAAACGTCGAAGGTGCCGCCGCCGAGGTCGAAGACCAGGATCGTCTGGTCGCTGCCCTCCTTGTCGAGCCCGTACGCAAGTGCGGCCGCGGTCGGCTCGTTGATGATGCGCAGCACTTCGAGCCCCGCGATCTCGCCGGCCTCCTTGGTGGCCTGGCGCTGCGCGTCGTCGAAGTAGGCCGGAACGGTGATGACGGCTTGGGTGACGCCCTGGCCCAGGTAACTCTCGGCGTCGCGCTTCAGCTTCTGCAAGATGCGCGCGCTGATCTCCTGTGCGTTGTACGCCTTGCCGTCGATGTCGATCTTCCAGTCCGTGCCCATGTGGCGCTTCACGGAACGGATCGTGCGATCGGGGTTGGTGATCGCCTGGCGCTTGGCGACCTCCCCGACCAGGACCTCGCCCGTCTTCGAGAACGCGACCACCGACGGGGTGGTCCGGCTGCCCTCGGCATTGGGGATGACGACGGGCTCTCCGGCCTCGAGCACCGAGACGACTGAGTTGGTTGTACCGAGGTCGATACCGACCGCGTTGGCCATGGGTTTCCTCCACGAGAAGTGAGACTTGAGTGCGAACGACCGTATAACTTGACAATGGTGTTGTCAGATTCCCGCCGGCGGGGGAAATTCCCGGCTTTTGGTCGGAAGGTGACGGGCAGGGCGCAAGCCGTTAGATTTCCGCCCCATGGCTCGCCGCGATGCGTTCATCGACCACCTCCAGCAGGTCCCCCTCTTCGCGGCCTGCTCCCGAAAAGACCTCCAGCTGGTGGCGCGCCGGGCGGAGGACGTTCGGGTCCCGGCGGGCAAGACCCTCATCTCGGAGGGTGAGACCGGCCACGAATTCTTCGTGATCCTCGACGGCACGGCCCGGGTGTCCCGCCACGGCCGCAAGATCGCGGTCCTCGGCCCGGGCGACGCGTTCGGTGAGCTCGCGCTGCTCGAGAAGGCCCCCCGCAACTCCACGATTGTCGCCGAGACCGACATGGAGCTCGTCGTGCTCGGCCAGCGCGAATTCGCGGGTCTCATCGACGAGGTGCCCGGCTTCGCCCGCAAGCTCCTCGCGGGAATGGCGCACCGGCTGCGAGAGGCTGACGCGCGCTCGGTTCAATAGTTCTTTGCATTTGGCTTGCTGGGTGGCGGGCTTCGCCCGCGATGTGAGGCTGCGCCAAATGCGGCGAGCTCGCCTCCGCTCGCGCTTCGCCCTCGCTCCGGGTCGCCGCGTCTTTGTCTCCGCTCCGGATCGACGCGTTACTCCCTCGGGATTGTAGATTTCGGGCGCGATGCGAGTGCCCAGGGCTCATCAGGTCGTTCTCGGTGTTGGCGTTGCGATGTTCGTGTTCGTCATCGCGAGCGGGGTCATTCCGGCGATCACGGGCTGGCACGACCATTCGGCGGTGCAGCGCGAGGTCTTCGTCAACGTGCCCACGGCGTTGAAGGTCGCGTTCTACGGAGCGGTCGCCACGATGTTGCTCGTCGTCGCGTGGCTCGCGTCGCTGCGGGTCCGCAACTACGAGCGCGGCCTCCCCGATAACCGGAGCACGACGCGCAAGAACGTCGAGAAGCGTGCGAAGAGCTACCGCCGCGGCGTGTGGATGCAGACGTTGCTGCGCGATCCCGCCGCCGGCCTCATGCACTCGTTCCTCTACTTCGGATTCATCTCGCTCTTCATCGTGACCGTGCTCAGCGAGGCCGACCACCAACTCCCCGACCGCTTCAAGTTCCTCCACGGCCAGACCTACGAGGCCTACTCCGCGGGCGCGGAGATCGCGGGTCTCATGTTCCTCGCCGGCATCGTGTGGGCCATCTCCCGGCGCTATGTGCAACGCCCGTACCGCATCCGCATCAAGACGCGGCCCGAGGACGCGCTCATCCTCGGCACGTTCCTCGTCATCGGGCTCTCGGGCTTCTTCGTCGAAGCCGCGCGCATCGCGTGGGAGGGCAAGCCCGCCATCGAGAAGTGGTCCTTCGTCGGCTACCCGCTCGCCGGCCTCGTCGACACGTGGTCGCGGCACACCCTCGAGATCACGCACCGTTGGCTGTGGGGCGCGCACGTGGTCGCGTTCCTCGTCTTCCTCGCGATCCTTCCGACCACGAAGCTGCGACACATGTTCACCTCGCCCATGAACATGTACCTGAGCGACCGCGACCGGCCCAAGGGCGCGATGAAGCCGATGCCGAACCTCATGGAGACCGAACTCGAGAGCTTCGGCGCGGTGAAGATCGAGGACTTCACGTGGAAGCAACTGATGGACACCGACGCATGCACCGTCTGCGGGCGCTGCACGTCCGTGTGCCCGGCGCACGCGACGGGCAAGCCCCTCGACCCCCGCGAGATCGTCTTGAAGGTCGGCGAAGTGATGGCCGCAACCGGCGATCCCGTCGTGTCCCCGCCCGTCGGCATCGACCGCGACATCGCCATCGGCGTCGACAGCGTGTTCGAACGCGTCTCGCCGGAGGAGGTCTGGGCGTGCACGAGCTGTAAGGCGTGCGACGAGATCTGCCCGGTCAACATCGAGATCCTCGACAAGATCCTCGACATGCGCCGCTACCTCACGCTGATGGAAAGCGACTTCCCAACCGAGCTCGGCAATACGTTCCGGTCGATGGAGAATTCGGCAAATGCGTACGGTCTGAACCAGGGCGACCGCGGCGATTGGGTGAGCTCACTCGAAGGGGTCGAGATCGTCGAACCGGGAGGTGCGTTCGACCACGAGTACCTCTACTTCGTCGGTTGCGCGGGCAGCTTCGACGACCGCAACAAGAAGACGTCCCGCGCCCTTGCGAAGTTGCTGCAGCGCGCGGGTATCGACTTCGCGATCCTCGGTCCGAGCGAGATGTGCAACGGCGACCAGGCGCGTCGCGCGGGCAACGAGTACATCTTCCAGATGCTGGCGACGCAGAACGTCGAGACATTCGACGGCATGGGCGTGAAGAAGATCATCACGCAATGCCCGCACTGCTTCAACGTGTTGAAGAACGATTACCCGCAACTCGGCGGCAACTACGACGTCGTCCACCACTCGCAGCTGCTCGATCAGCTGGTCCGCGACGGACGGCTCTCACTCGAGGGCGCGACGCTCGAAGAGCGCGTCACCTACCACGACTCCTGCTACCTCGGACGGCACAACGACGTTTACCTCGCGCCCCGGCGCGTCGTCGGGTCGCTGGCCGGCATCGACCTCGTCGAGATGCCGCGCAACGGCACGCGGGGCATGTGTTGCGGCGCGGGCGGCGCGCGCATGTGGATGGAGGAGCACACCGGTAAGAAGGTGAATACCGAACGCAGCCAGGAGGCGATCGCGACGGGCGCGTCCCGAATCGCGGTCGCGTGCCCCTTCTGTTACGTGATGTTCGACGACGGCGTGAAGGGCGAGGGCAAGGACGAAGAGGTTCGCGTTCAGGACATCGCGGAGATGCTCTGGGAGGCCATAGAGAACGGCGCTCCCGCGAGCGCCCCGGCGGGAAGCACGTTCACGCCGGGAATCTGAAGCCGCTCATTCCTCCGAATCGTCGTCCTCGTCGAGCGCCTTGTTCCACCACGTCTCGCCCGCTGCCGGCGGAGACGCGGGCGGCGGCCTATCAGCTTGCGACGGCTCGGTTGGCGGCGGATCGGCTTCTGACGGCGCGGGTGGTGCGGGTGGTGGAGACGGCGGAGACGGCGGCGCGTTCCATGCCGGCGGCGCGGGTTCGGCGGCCGGCGGAGCCGGCGGCGGCGCACCCCATTCGGCCGGCGGGGGCGGCGGTGGCGCACCCCAGGTCGGCGGGGGCGGCGGTGGCGCACCCCAGCCCGGCGCCGGCGGAGGCGTCGTGCCCCACCCGGGTGGGGGCGGCGGAGCCGCACCGGGCGGTGCCCAACCGGGCGCGCCGGTTTGCGGATACGGGGATTGATACGGCGGTGCTCCTTGATACGGCGGTGCTCCCTGATATGCCGCTTGATACGACAGCGGCGCGCCCGGGAGCGGTCGCCCGGCGGACGCGAGCGCCACGACGTACGTGCCGGCCGCCATGTCTCCGATGCGCCGATGCGGCTGCGTGAGGAGGGCGACCAGGAGGCCGACGATGAAGCAAGCAGCATCGACAATCAGCAGGAGCCACCGCACGAACGCGCGTCCGACGCCGCAAGGTTTGCCCTGCGCGTTCACGACCCGCAGGCGCATGATCAGCTTGCCGATGCTCGCGCCCGTGATGCCCTGCAGCACAACGAGATCGAGGAAGCTCGCGAGCGCGGAGGATCCGTAGCCCGCCGCCGCTCCGCCGCTCTTCCAGGTGTAGACGCGGGAACCGAACTGCAGACACTGTCCGCTGAAGCCGCGGTCGCGCAGTATCTGGCAGGCGCCGGATGGGGCGCGGGTGTACGCATTGTTCTTGGTCAAGGCCATGACCACGATGAAGATCCCGGAAATCAGCAGCGAGTCGACGATGTACGCGACGATTCGCCGGCCCATGACCGCCGTGGGGTCGCCCGGAGGCTGCATTCCGTACGCCATACGGCCTCGATTCTCCCCCACCACGGGCCTCGCGCGGGCGGATGCCGGTCAGAGGCCCTTGGTAGCCTGCCCGAGCCCGCGGGCGTAGTTCAGCGGCAGAACATCAGCTTCCCAAGCTGAGAACGCGGGTTCGATTCCCGTCGCCCGCTCGTTAAGAATGCGCAGGTCAGGGCGTATCCGAACGGACCGCCTGGCGCGATAAACGCGCGATGGAACTCTGTTGAAGGGATCCCGCATCCGCAGGTCGATCACGCGCCAATGGCGGACACGGGGTGCGATGGCGAGATCGCTCCCGAGCGAGCAACCTGTGCGGCGTGATCGAGATGGCCGAGGCAACGACGGCCCGGGACCGCGAGGCCGTATTCCGGTTCTGGTATTCCGTCTATGTCGAGGAGATGGGTCGCTACGGCTCGGTCGCTGACCACGCGAACCGCCAACTTCGCGACTCGGAGGACGACCACAGCCGAATCCTGTTCGCACGTGACGGGGGCGAGGTCGTCGCCTCGTACCGACTGTGTTGGGGTGGCGACGGCTTTAGCGAGCGACAGGTGCGCCAGTACAGCCTGGAGCCATTCCTCCAGGAGATCCCACATGAGTGGCTCATCATCGGCGAACGGACGATGGTCGCTGCGTCGCACCGTGGTGGCAGCGTCTGGGCTGACCTCGCGATGCTCGCGGGTCCGATTGCTGAAGAGCTGGGCGCGATCGTTTCGTTCGGCGCCTGCGAGCCGCACCTTGTGCCGTACTACGCCAAGTTCAACAATCAGCCGTACGCGATGCGCCAGTTCTCCAGCGAAGAGTCGGGCTACCTCATTCCGATCGTCTCGGTAATGCACGTCGAACGTTTCGGTGACGATCCACCGCCGTGCATCAAACGCATTCTGCGGGGCGAGTCGTCAGCTCGCAACGGCGAGGTGGTCGGGCTGGGCGCCTACGGCGCCGAGCTGCAATCGGCACTCGCTCCACTCGCTCGCGAGCCCTCGGTGCTCTCGGGGCTCAATGACGACGAGGTCGTGCGGGCTTGCGTTCACAGCAGCTTGATCACCTGCGCGGCAGGCGACCAGATCCTCCGACGCGGTGGTACGGCTCGCAACCCGTTCATGGTCATCTCCGGTGCGCTCGACGCCTCTGCGGACGGCTACGCGTTCAGGTTGCGTCCGGGTGACCTCTTCGGTGAGTCGGGATGGCTCGCAGACGACGATCGTCAGGCCGATGTGTTCGTGATACAGGACGGCTCGCGAATCCTCGCTTTGAGCCTCGGTACGCTCCGAAAACTCGGTGACACTCATCCAGCCCTCGCGCTCAAGATCGCGGCGAACGCGGCCGGAATCCTCTGGGCACGCCTGCGCGACGCAGGCCGCCTGG
>JAUZEM010000573.1 GCA_030839005.1 Actinomycetota bacterium
TCAGCTGAAGCAGGGTTTCGACGACGGGCTGTTCCGGGAAGGTTCCGGCACCCTCGCGGATCTGAGCGAGAAGGCCGACGGCGACGAGACGGACAGCGACGACGACTTCGACGACGAGTTCGAAGACGAAGAGGAAGACTGGGACCCGGACCACAAGCTCAGCCCGTAGCCCGCGGCGGCCTCCTCAGGCAGTGCGGGGGTCGGGCGCGTCGGCGTCGATCTCGTAGCGCTCGATCGCCTCGGCCACGATCTCGGCCTTCAGGTCTCCGGTTTGCGCCAGACCGTCGAGCACTCCGACCACGACATGGGCGGCGTCGACCTCGAAATGGCGACGCAGCGCCGAACGGACGTCGGAGAAGCCGTAGCCGTCGGTGCCGAGCACCACGTAGGGCTGTGGAACGAACCGGGCGATGCAGTCAGGCACCGAGCGCACCCAGTCGGAGACGGCCACGACCGGGCCCACCGACTCGGCGAGCAACTCCGTGACGAACGGGGTGTGTGGGGGCTCCGACGGATGCAGGCGGTTCCAGCGCTCGCATTCGAGTGCGTCGTCTCGGAGCTGCTTCCAACCGGGGACGCTCCAGACGTCGGCGCCGACGTCGTAGTGCTCCGCGAGAATCCGCTGCGCCTCGAGCGCCTGCAACACCATCGGACCACTCCCGAGGATCTGCGCACGATGCGCGGGCTCCCCCGCCGCCGCCTGCAACAGGTACATACCGCGCACGATGCCGTCCTCGACGCCTTCGGGCATCGGCGGCTGCGCGTAGTTCTCGTTGTAAAGGGTGATGTAGTAGAAGCAATCCTCCGCTTCGGGCCCGTACATGCGGCGGATACCGTCTCGCACGATCACGCCGAGCTCGTACGCGAACGCGGGGTCGTAGGCGCGGCAGTTCGGGTACGCGAGCGCGTACATCAACGACTGGCCGTCGCAATGCTGCAGGCCCTCCCCCGACAAGGTCGTGCGCCCGGCCGTAGCGCCGAGCAGGAACCCGCGCCCGCGCTGGTCGCCGAGCGACCAGATCATGTCGCCGACCCGCTGGAAGCCGAACATCGAATAGAAGATGTAGAAGGCGATCATCGGTTCGCCCCACGACGCGTATGCAGTCGAGGCGGCGGTGAGCGAGGCCATCGCGCCCGCCTCGGTGATGCCCTCCTCGAGCAGTTGGCCGTCCGAGGCCTCCCGGTAGGAGAGCATCAATCCCGCGTCGACCGGCTCGTACTGCTGCCCGAACGGCGCGTAGATCTTGAACTCCGCGAAGAGGCCGTCGAGCCCGAACGTGCGCGCCTCGTCCGGGATGATGGGGACGATCCGCCGCCCGATCTCGGGTTCCTTCAGCAACACACGAAGCAGCCGCGCGAACGCCATCGTCGTCGATGCCGGTACCTTCTCGCCGGATCCGGCGGTCAGCTGGTCGATGATCCCGTCGCGCGGGAACACGACCGTCTTCGAGCGCTCGGCGCGGTCGGGCAGGAAGCCGTCGAGCGCGCGGCGGCGCTCCATCATGTACTCGTATTCGGGTGATCCGTGCCCGGGATGGAAGTAGGGGGCCATTCCCGTCTCGAGCTCACGGTCGGGGATCTCCATATAGAGCCGGTCGCGCAGCGACTTGAGTTGACCGGGCGACATCTTCTTGATCTGGTGCGTCGCATTGCGCGCCTCGAAGTCGGCACCGAGCGTCCAGCCCTTCACCGTCTTGGCAAGGATGACGGTCGGGGTGTCCTCGTGCTCGACCGCCGTCTTGTACGCGGCAAAGATCTTTCGGTAATCGTGCCCGCCGCGCGGCAGCCGTTGCAGCTCGTCGTCCGACACGTGCTCGACCATCTTGCGCAACCGCGGGTCGGGGCCGAAGAAGTGGTCGCGGATGTACGACCCGTCCTGCTCGACGGCGTATCTCTGGAACTCGCCGTCGACGGTCGTGTTCATCTTGTTCACGAGCACGCCATCGACGTCGCGGGCGAGGAGCTCGTCCCACTGGCGGCCCCAGATGACCTTCAGGACGTTCCAACCCATGCCGCGGAAGGTCGATTCGAGCTCCTGGATGACCTTGCCGTTGCCCCGAACGGGACCGTCGAGCCGTTGCAGATTGCAGTTGACCACGAAGATCAGGTTGTCGAGCCGCTCGCGGGAGGCGAGGGCGAGCGCCGCGGTCGCCTCCGGTTCGTCGAGCTCGCCGTCGCCCACGAAGCACCACACGCGCGCGCGCGACGTGTCGACGAGCTTGCGGTTGTAGAGGTAACGGTTGAACCGCGCCTGGTACACCGCGTTGAGCGGTCCGAGCCCCATCGATACGGTCGGGTACTCCCAGAAGGTCGGGAGCCGGCGGGGGTGCGGGTACGACGGCAGTCCCCGGCCCCCTGTCTCGCGCCGGAAGTGGTCGAGCTGGTCTTCGGTGAGCCGTCCCTCCAAGAACGCGCGGGCGTAGATACCGGGCGCCGCGTGACCCTGGAAGTAGATCTGGTCGCCGAAACCGCCGTCGCCCTTGCCGCGGAAGAAATGGTTGAAGCCGACCTCGTACAGCGACGCCGCCGACGCATACGTCGAGAGGTGACCGCCCAGACCGTCGAAACGATGGTTCGCGCGGTCGACCATCGCGACGGCGTTCCAACGTATGAACGCGCGGATGCGACGTTCGATGTCTTCGTTGCCGGGGAACCACGGCTCCTGCTCCGGCGCGATGGTGTTGATGTAGTCGGTCGTCACCATCGCGGGAACCAACGCGCCCTTGTCGCGCGCCCGTTCCATGAGCCGCGCGAGAAGGTAATGCGCGCGCGGTTTTCCCTTCACGTCGATCACCGCGTCGAGCGACTCCAGCCACTCGTCGGTCTCTTGGGGGTCGACATCAGGAAGCTGATGGATCGAACCGTCGCTGAACATGCGTCACTCCGTCCTCGACGGATCATCGGCTCGTCGGGCCGGGGTTTGAGCCGTCTGCGAGGACTGCTGTCAGCGTACGGCCGCCGCGAGCGCGGCCGGTACCACCTGGCTGTGCCCGCTTTCTGGGGGTGGGCGCGGAGGGATTCGAACCCCCGACCCCCTGCGCGTCATGCAGGTGCTCTGCCAGACTGAGCCACGCGCCCGAGTGAGCGCGCCAGGATAGCGTGACGGTTACCGTTTCCCCGATGGGACTCCTGAACGGGCATCGCGCCGTGGTGACCGGCGGCGGCTCGGGCATCGGCGCGGAGACGTGCCGCCGGATGGCGGCCGAAGGCGCGCAGGTTGCCGTACTCGACCTGAATTCCGACCACGCCGACGCGGTCGCGAAGGAGATCGACGGCCTCTCGTACGCGGTCGACGTCACCGATTTCGACGCGCTGTCGGCCGCG
>JAUZEM010000575.1 GCA_030839005.1 Actinomycetota bacterium
GCTCGCGCCGCCGGAAGCAGGTCGAGGCCGCTCTCGCCGGCGAGGTCCATGTCGACGATCGCAACATCCGGTCGGCGTCGCGCGATCAGTTGACGGGCTCGCGCCAGGTTCTCAGCGCTTCCCGCGATTTCGATCCCCTCGCTCCGCAGCAGCAAAGTCAAGCCTTTGGCGATCGCCTGATGGTTCTCGACCACCAGCACGCGAAGCGGCTGCTCCGGCGCCGCATGGGGTCGGGGTCGCGCGACCTCCCAAGAATCGGGGTAGCGGTGGGAGGTGTCGAGAATCTCCGAGATCACGCTCTCGAACGCTTCGAGGATCGTCGCATCGAACTGGCTCCCGCGACCCTGCCTCAGCATCTCGAGCGCCTTGTCGGGTTCGAACGCGGGGCGATAGGGGCGATCGTGCGTGAGTGCGTCGAAGACGTCTGCGACTGCCGTGATCCGGCCCTCGACCGGAATGGACGACCCGCTTAAACCGCGCGGGTAGCCCGACCCGTCGACCCGCTCATGGTGGGTCAGCGCGACGTTCGCCGCCAGCTCGAACACCCAGTCGCCGGGGCCCGCGAGTATCTCGTGCCCGATCTCGGGGTGGCGCTCGATCAGCGCGCGC
Source organism: Actinomycetota bacterium (assembly GCA_030839005.1). GTDB lineage: Bacteria > Actinomycetota > Acidimicrobiia > IMCC26256 > PALSA-610 > PALSA-610. Next base: position 610 of record JAUZEM010000575.1, read on the forward strand.
TCGGGAGGCGAGAGTGGGCCGGGCTTTCTGAGGACTGCATCCGGAACGCCGATCTTCCCCAGATCGTGCAAGGCAGTCGCGGTGCGGACCTTCGTGCAACTGACTTGGCTCCAGCCGAGTTGCCGCGCGATGAGGGCGGACGAGCGGGCCACGCGCTCCACATGCTCGGCGGTCTCTTCATCGCGAAAGTGCCCTGCGCGCGCGAGGCGTCGCAGGAGCGCGTCCACTGAACGCTCGGATTCCGCCTCGCTGTAGGCGCCGAGGGGTGAACCGACCGCACCTTCTGCGGCCGTTGCCCGCCCGACGTGCCCTGCGCTGCCCGCCATAGGGCAAAGTCTCGGCGTTCGTGCCGGGGCGCACAATCCGCCGATGGCACCATCCTGGAGCGTGCGCAATACGCCGATCGGCGGAGTTTGGCGCCGCCGGTATCGGCCAACCGGCGGAATGTGGCGCCTCCGCTAGTCGATCAGCCCGAACCGCATTGCCGTCGCGACCGCAGCCGCGCGGTCGCGGACCCCGAGCTTCGCGTAGATGTTCTCGAAGTGGGTCTTCACGGTCGAAACGCTCAACACGAGCTCGTCCGCGATCTGCGGTCCACTGCCTCCCTGGGCTGCAAGTTGCAACAGATCGAGCTCGCGCGGCGTCAGCGCCGTTGGCGGTTCGGAGGCGTCGTCACTCAGGAACCCGAGTTCGGCTTCGGTCCAACTCGCCGGCGCGAACGCGATCACGTGCAAGCCGGGAAGCGCGTCGGAGAGTCCGCAGTAGAGGATGTCGAGGTGACCCCCGTCCGGCCCCTCGATCGCCCACGGGCCGGCCATGCCACCCGTCCGCATCAGGCGCTCCCATGTCGGCTCCAATACCGACAACAGCCCGGGCGGAGTGAGATCGTCGATCCGAAGCCTGCGCAACTCGGCGAGGCTCAGGCGGAACGTCAGCCGCGCAGGCACGTTTACTTCGACGTGCCGGCGCTCGCAATCGACCATCACCATCGGCACCGGACTGCGGTCGAACACGCGTGCCAGGCGCTCGCGCTGGCCGCGCGCAGCAACCACGGCCTCGGCGGCGGCGCCCAGCGTGCGGGGCACATCCGCGGACGGGCTGGAGAACTGGGCTGTTCCCAGACGACGGGGCATGTCAACTGACATTGTCGCGTGACTCATGCGCTTGAGTGTACACTGAAAGCCGACACGGATGAGGGAGCGGCATGGCAGGATCGGCGATAGGGCCATCACTCAAGGCAGCGCGCGAACGGCTCGGGTGGAGCAGGGAAGCTCTCGCCTATCACTCCGGGATCAGTTGGTCTGCAATCTCCCAGATCGAATCCGGGCGACGCACAGACATTCGGCTCAGCAGTCTGTCTGCCTTGGCGCGTGCACTTGGCGTGACGATCGACTACCTCGGAGGCGGCGCCTCTGCCGGGCCACCCCCGATGCTGCAGCACCGCGTGCTCGTCTACCGATCGACCGAGGAGTTCCTGGCCACAGTCGTCCCATTTCTGCGAGAAGGCATCGAGCGATCCGATGCGCTGCTCGTAGTCGCCAACGCGCAGTGCGTCGAACCGATTCGCGAGCGCCTCGACGGTGATGCCGGACGGGTCGAGTTTGCTGACGCCGCCGAGTGGTATTCGTCTCCCGCCGAGACGCTGCGGCGCTATCGCGAGCTCATTGATGGCCATCTCGAGTCCGGCGCCACCTGGGTACGGATCGTCGGCGAGCCGGTCTGGGCCGACCGGTCTCGCGCGGAGATCGGCGAATGGACTCGCTATGAGTCGATCATCAACCTCAGCCTTGCCACTGCGCCGGCGACGATCGTCTGCCCCTACAACGCGACTTCTGTGCCTGCGAGCATCTTGCGCGACGCCGGCTGCACGCACCCGCAGTGTGCGCAAGTCGAAGGCTCGACTGCGAGTAGGTCCTACTGCGAGCCCGAGGACTTCCTGCTTCGGGCCAGGTAGACCCACGAGGTGGACCGTCTTCCGCCCCCGCCGACTCGGTTTTCGCGTACTACCTC
>JAUZEM010000608.1 GCA_030839005.1 Actinomycetota bacterium
CCCGGTCGGTGGAAGCGACAATGTCGGTAAACATGATGGTTTTCAACCGGCGGTCGCCGCGCTTGTCCCATCCACTGCCGAACATGAACTCGCCAAATGTCCGAGCCGCTTGCGGATCGTCGAACCAATACATCGACGACAACGATTCGAGCAAACGCGCGCCGGGAATGCGCGCCGCCAGGTCACGTGCCGCCTCGACCGACGTATGGACCAGTTCGCCGGTGTACAGGACCAGCGTCCGGACTGCGATCCGCGGCAGCAGTGCGGTCACGTCAGAGAAAAAGGCGGCACGGACCCACCGAGCTGCGGTCGAGGGACTCGCGGCAGTGCGCTCAAACCGGCCACAAAACTCGCGGAAACGTTTGTCGGAGCCCAGGGACCGCGAGCTGTTGAACACGACCGCGCCGGTTCCCCATTGCGCTTGAACCAGTTCGACGAGCGCGTCGAGGTCCTCGCCAGTCGCCCCATAGGGTCGATCGTGAGCGCGTATCCCGCACACCGAGCAGTTCGCCAACACGAGTGCTTCCACCCGTTCCGGATGCGCGACTGCGAGCGCGACGGCAGCATGGCCGCCGAAGCCCTCACCGAACAGGACGACGCGATCCATTCCAATCGCGTCCATCACCGCGATCGCGTCTTGCACCCACGCGTCAACATCGCCGAGATCGTCGACCGCAACCGGGTCGGATGGTCCGATGCCCCGCGGATCGAACATCGCGCACCGCGCCAAGCTCCCCTGATACTGCTGATTCCGAAGATGCGCTGGATGCTCCCAACAAGCATCGACGCTCGCAGCCCACTCCTTCACGTTCAGCAGATCCAGACCGCCTCCCCCATAAACCCGATACGCGACGCAACCACCCCCCGACACACGCGCGTACCTCACCGGCGGCACCTCGATCGCTCCAACATCCGATGTCACAAGAACATCCTGCACCACAAGTCCCGGCCACGGCAGACAACCCGGCAGCGCTACCCCAGCCCGAGCACGTCCCGGTCGCTTGGGGAGTCGCGTATCGGCCGACCCTCGCACGACGACGCTGCTCGTCAAGACCTCACCAACCGCACAACGCCGAGGTAAAGGTGTCCCCGAACGAGCGTCCCCGAATCTCGCGCCCCGGGGTATCCCACATCGCCGGCTCTGCGGCGGTTCGCGTGAGCCGCGCTTGCGCTCCCAGTCGGAGTCGATCAGCAGGGTGTTCCGCCGCTTCGGTCTGACGTAGCTGGCCAAGGGCATTTCACGCGGAATCGCTGAGCTCGACGGCACGAAGCGACGCGAGGATGTGATCGAGGATCTCGTCGTAGCCGATGCGGGCGCCGCGCGTGACGAGCTCCGCGAAGCGCTCCTTGCCGACGTGCTCCCGCATCGCGCGTACGTCGGGCGGTTTCCGGCTTGGCGGTGCAGGCATGTCGCGCAGCACTCGGAGCTCGCCGTCAAGGATCGAGCCGATGATAACCAGCGCGGCCTCCGGGTCTCCGAGAAGCTCGAGCAGCTCGACCGCGTACCCGCAGGCGCCGTCCAGCTCGGCGTTGCGTCCGGCCGGCCGGCATGCAGCGATCGCGGCGGTCATGTTGCGGGCGGCGTCGTGGTCGCGACCCTGCTGCGCGTCGATGAGCGCGGCCTGCATGTAGGCGGCGCCGAGACCGCTGAACCGCACGCCCGCGCGTCCGAGGTCTATGCACTCCTGGAAGTGGCGACGTGCCTGCTCGGGTTCGACGCTCGCGAGCGTCATACCGATCTGCATGTTCGCCCGCGCGATCGTGGACGGCGCGCCGCCCCGGTGAGCCAGCGCGAGGATCTGGGGTGCGAGCTCGAGTGCTCGGGCCGTGTCGCCGAGGTTCGACGCCGCGAGCGAGTAGCCGATGAGCACCCAGGCCTGCTCGGTCGCCTCTCGGCCGGTCGCGGCCTGGTTCACGTGGTACGTGTCGAGCCCGGCGACCAGCTGTCCCATTTGCTCGAGGCTGGCGATGCCGGGCAGGGACATCGTGCGCAGCACCCGGTAGCTCCATCTGCTCACGTCAGGTTGAATGGCGTAAGCCTGTTCGAGCAACTCCGGCGTGCCGGTCGGCTCGCCGCGATAGTTCTCGGTGATGGCCGAAACCATCAGTTCCTGCTGCTCGTCGGGACTCAGTGAATCCTTCAGCGCGAGCGCGCGGTTGGCGAACAGCCCGATCGGTGCGTTGCCGATCATTCGCTCCTCGTCGAGCGCCATGGCGACTTGCAACAGGCTGCGGATGTCGCCGGTGTCGAGGGCCCATATGCACGCCGCGCGGATGTTGTCGAGCTCGGTCATCAGTCGCGCGCGCGCATCGAGCTCCTCGGCGGTCATCAGCCCGTCGCCGATCTCGATCGTCACTCCGACGTAGTGGTCCAGGTGGCGCCGACGGCAGCGATCACCCTCGTTCGACTCGTCGATACGCTCGCGTGCGTACTGGCGCATGGTCTCAAGCATCTGGTAGCGCACCGAGCCATCGGGTTGCTCCTCGGTCGTCACCATCGACTTGCGTACGAGTCCATCGAGCGCGTCGAGCACGCGCCAGGAGTCGAGTTGTTCGTCGGCGACGACGGCGCGCACCGCGCGGGTGTCGAAGGAGCCGGTGAACGTGGCGAGCCGGGCGAACACCGTCCGTTCGTCGTCGTTCAGCAACGAATATGACCAGTCGACGGTCGCCCGCAAGGTTTGGTGGCGCTCGAGCGCGACCCGCCGACCGCCGGTGAGGAGGCGGAAGCGCTCGTCGAGCAGCGTGAGTATCTCGTCGACGCCGAGCGATGCCGCGCGCGACGCGGCCAGCTCGATCGCGAGCGGGATGCCGTCGAGCCGGACGCACAGCTCGTTGACTGTCGCGGCGTTCGACGCGTCAAGCGTGAACCTGCTTCGCACGGCCTCGGCGCGGTCGACGAACAGTCGCACCGCGTCGCTCTCGTTGATCGCCTCGACCGAGTTCACGTCGCTCGTACGCAAAGAGCGCAGCGCGACGATGTGTTCGCCGTCGACGTCGAGGCCCTCGCGGCTTGTCGCGAGCACCGAAACGCCGGGCGCGGCGCGTAGCACCCGGTCGACGAGCCGTGCCGCGGGGTCGACAAGATGCTCGCAGTTGTCCAGGAGCCACAGCAGCTCCCGGGAACGTAGCGCCTCCACGATGCTGTCGAGCAGCGACATGCCGCCCCGAGGCTCGATCGAGAACGCCGAAGCGACCACACTCGCCATGGCGTCGCCGTCGAGCGCGGCGGCGAGCTCGGTGAGCCACACGCCGTCGGGGAAGTTGCCAATCGCCTCCGCGCCGGCCTGCAGAGCGAGGCGCGTCTTACCGACACCGCCCACGCCGGTGATGGTGACGAGCCGATGCTCCTCGACGGCTTTGCGCAAACGCGCGATCTCGGCGTCGCGGCCGATGAAGCTGGTGAGCTGGGTCGGCAGATTGGTGGAGAGGGTGTCGAGCGAACGCAGCGGCGGAAAATCGAACGTGAGGCCGACGGCCACGACCTGATGGACACGTTCGGGCCGAGAGAGGTCGCGCAGGCGGTGCTCACCGAGGTCGCGCAGCTTGATCGCGGGCTCATCACGCAACACCGCAGCCGCGGCATCGGAGATCAGTATCTGGCCACCGTGACCGATCGCCATGATGCGCGCCGCGCGGTTGACCGCGGCGCCGTAATAGTCGCCGTCGCGCTCCTCGGCCGCACCCGTGTGCACGCCCATGCGCGCCGAGATCGCGGCTTCAGCCGGCCACATCTCGGCGTCGAGCGCACGTTGCGCGTCGATCGCGGCGAGCACCCCGTCGGCTGCCGCGCCGAAGGCAGCGTGCGCGCCGTCGCCGGTGGTCTTGACGATGGTGCCGCCGTGAGCCGCGACCGCGGCGCGTACGAGCGCGTCGTGGCGTGCCAGCGCGGTCGGCATCGCGTCGGGCTGTTCCTCCCACAGGCGAGTCGAGCCCTCGATGTCGGTGAAGAGAAAGGTTACCGTGCCCGACGGCGGCTGGGCCACGTTTCAAGTATGTCAGCCTGCGCTCGAGCGCCGCGGTGGCACGTCGGTCAGACTGGAAAGTGATGGCTTACGAGTTCGCTCGCGCGACGACCGCCGCGGAGATCGAGGCTGTGCAGCGCCTCCGGCACGCGGTGTACGTGGAGGAGATGAAGCGCTACGACGACGTCGCGGGTGCTGACGACGGCCGGTTCGCCGAAGCCGAAGACCAGCACGGCTGGATTTGCTACGCCCGCGACGGCGACCAAATCGTGGCCGCGACGCGCATGAGCTGGGGTGGTGATGGCTTTTCGAGCCGTCAGATCGACCAGTACCAGCTCACCCCGTTCCTCGCCGAGCTCCCTCCCGACGTGATGGGAGTCGGCGAGCGCAACACGGTTCTCCCTTCGTATCGCGGGACTGGAGTGCTCGACCAGCTGCTGGCGTACAGCAGCGGTGCGACCACGGTGAAGGACCTTCGGGTGGTGTTCGGCTGTTGCGAGCCGCATCTGCTGTCGCTCTACTTGAAAATGGGGCAACGCACGTACGCGCCGCACAACATCAACAGCCCCTCGGCGGGGTACCTCATCCCACTCGTTTCGTTCGTCCCCGACGTCGATGCCTTGCGCGGCCTCGGCTCCGAAACCGCACCCGACGCGCTCCCCCAGTGCGTCGAAGCAGTGCTGGCGCGCGGACCTTCGGTCCGCAGCGAGGTGCTCTCCGCACCCGAGGACTACTGGAGCGAGATCCGCCACACCCTCGACGAGCTCGACGCGCAACAAATCTCGACGTTCGACGGTTTCACCGACGACGAAGCCCAACGATGCGTAGCACGCAGCACGATCATCGAGTGCGCGCAGGGCGATCGGGTGCTCAAGCGAGGCGGCACCGCACGCAACATCTTCGTCGTGTTGGACGGCGCGCTCGAAGTCCGCGACGGCGACACGATCGTCAACGTGTTGAGTGCAGGCGACGCGTTCGGGGAGATGGCGTTCCTCCTGGAGCGGCCCCGCTCCTTCGACGTCGACGCCGCCATCGACCCCACCCGCATCCTGAGCCTCAGCGAAGGCGCGCTCCGCACGATGATCGCCGAAGACGCGACGATCGCCGCCAAGCTGTTGCTCAACCTCTCGCGCATGCTCTGCGTCAAACTCATCCGAGCAAGCTGAGCCCGACCGACTCGACGTCAGGCCCGAATCCCGCTGCGATGGCCGTTCGGCGAAGGTCGACGCAGTTCGAGTCCTGAACGGCACGACCCGTTCGCATCGACCAGGTCGAGGACGCGTCCCACAACACCTGTCCCCGAACACCGACGCCCGGCTGTCCCAGTTCGCCGGCACCGAGGCGGTCGCGATCGCGATGCCCGAGACACCGTGTGCGGACAGGTTTTCGATCAGGTGTCGATTGCGGCGGTGACGGCGTTGGCGAAGAGGTCGGCTTGCCATCTCGGCATGCCGTCCCCGCCGACAGCGGCCATGGGCGCGAAGAACACGCCGACCAGTTCGTGGGCTGGGTCGCACCACAGGTACGTGCCGGTGGCTCCGGCGTGGGAGAAGGTGCCGGGTGGGTGGGTCGGGTAGCCGTTCCATCGCTCGTGAGAGGCGACGCCCCAGCCGTAACCCCACGACCCTTCGTCGTGTCGTTCTATGACGGCGAGCACGCCGGGCACGCCAGGTATCTGGTTGGTGACCATCGCGTCGACAGTGGATGGGGCGAGCAGCCGTGCGGACGCGCCTTGGCCGCGGTCGAGGAATGCCTGACCGAACACCGCCATGTCGCGCGCCGTTGAGCACCCGCCCAAACTCGCGGCGGGGATGTCGGCGAGGGGTACTTCCCACGCGAAAGCCATGAAGCCCTCCGCGTGCACCCGCACGAGGCGCGCGACCTCGTCGTCGGGGATCGGCCAGTAGCTGTTGGTCATTCCCAGGGGTCCGAGGATGCGGTCCTGCACGAACGTCGGGTACGGCTGGCCGCTGACGCGGTGGACGATCTCGCCGAGCAACTCGTAGTTGAGGTTGTCGTAGAACATCTCAGCGCCCGGCGTATTTCGCAGTGGCCGGTCGTACGCCATCCCCAAGAGGCGGT
>JAUZEM010000058.1 GCA_030839005.1 Actinomycetota bacterium
GCCACGATCCACGCATGGATCATCGGAACCGGTGGGAACTTGATTTGGCCCGGCCGACAGTCGCCGTTCCCGTCCGTGAGACCCGCGACGGTGTACTGCGGAACGCCGTCCGTCGTGTTCCTCTGCACGAAGCAGAGGTTCGTGTGCACGTGGAACTGCGTAAGCGGGCTTCGGAACAGCGGCGGAATGTCGGCGAACCGATCGGTCGGCCGCAAGAGGTACATCGCCGCTTCGAGCAACGGCGCTTGACCCGAGCGGATCTTGTATACGAGCGCTTCGGGTTTCTTGGAGTCGAGGACGACGTCGTCGTTGGCGTACGACCAGTTGATCATGTGTTCGTCGCCGGTTACTGCGTCACCAATCGTGCGGTAACCCTCGGCGTACGCCGTGGCCTGACTCGCCCAGTGAGGGAGGTCCCGGAGCGAGTCGCGCAGCAACTGCTCGGCCGCGAGTTGCTGCGCGGCGGTCACTCCCGGGGTTCCGCTCAGGTCGATGCCGTCGTTCGGGTTGTACGGCTTCACGGTCGTGCCGGGTGACGGCGGCGAGCCGTGGTTGTCGGAACCCGATTTCTTGACCCCGACGCCCGGGGGAAGCGTGATCTGGCTGCCCGTCGGCACCGCCGGCAGAACGATGGCGCCGGGGACCGTGGTCACGGTGGCGAACCCCACGCGCTTTTGCACCGTGGTGGTCGCGGTGGCGTTGGGCGTCGCCTTGACCTTCGCCTTCATCTTCACCGTGGTCGGTGACGACTTGCGTGCGGTAGTTGCGGTCGTCGTCTGCTCCGGAGCAGGCCCTGCCGCCTTCTTGTCATTCGAAGCGCCGCAGGCCGCCAGCGCGGTGATCAGCGCCACCGCGCCGAGAGCCGACACAACCTTGAACACCCCACGAGTCGTCACGGTACGTCAAGGTATAGCGCGTAGGGCGCTCTGCCAAGGGCCGGGAACATCGGGTCCCACGCGCAGGGCGTCGAGCGAGTGACATCCGTGAAGCCGCCTGCCGCCGCACGGCCCCCTGGGTCACCTGCGGGGTCAGGGAATCCCGTCGGCGAGAAAGACTCCTGCTACCAAAGGGCCCTGACCTGCCCGCCCGGCGCAACGCGGCCTCGTCAGTCGTGCGCCGCGCGTTGCGCCGACTCGATCGCGGTCTGGAGCCGGGACGCAACCATCGCCGTCGTCAGGTCGCCGCGGGTGCGTTCGAGCACCGCGCGCAACGCGTCGGTCGTCCGCCGCAAACCGCCGGTGACGCCGTCGGGATAGTCGATCGTCACGAGTAGCGAATAGATCTCGTCCATCGCGCGCATGAGGGTCTCGGCGCGCGCCAGCTCGCCGGCGCGCAACTGGTCGAGCAGCTGGCGACGTAGCTCACTCGCGGCCTCGGCGAGGCCGTTGCAGTAGGGAGCGATCTCGATACCGAGCTCGACCGGGCTCGGTAACGGGAGATCGCGCACGAGCGCCAGCGTGAGCCACGCCTCGGCGAGTTCTTTCTTCGCGTCGTTCAGCGGACCGCCGGTGCGTACGTCGGGTTGGCCGGCGAGCGCGTCGTCCGCGGCCGCCAGGTGGTCACGCGCTTCGCACGCGAGCGCTTCGGCCGCGCCGTACTCCCCGCGGTGCGTCGACCGGATCGAGGCCGCGCATGCCTGGATTGCTTTTCGCGACGCGGTGATCGTGATCTCGCGGGCACGGTGCTTCTCTTCGAACGCGGCGCGTGCGGACTCGCCGAGTGCTGCGATCTCCGAGCCGCGGTCCACGACCGGATGCTACGACCACGAAGGTGGGGACGACGCTTACGACGATGCCGCGCGGCGCAACACCCAGTCGGGCGAACGCTGCCGTTCCATCGAACGCACCTTAAGCGCACGATCGACCTGCACCGAGCGTGACCACGCCCACATCGCACAGAACGCGCCGAACGCGAGTGCGCCGACGAGGAACAACGCCCAGACGATGGCGGCATCCGTGGCGATCGCGAGGAGACCGAATCCGCCGACCACCGCGAGCAGCGTGCGCAACACGTCCCGGCGACGCTTGGCCGCCCGCCGGCCCGGCGAGACACGCGGCTTCCCGCGCGTGGCGTGGCGCGCGGCATTCGTGCGACCGAGGACGTCGAGTCGGTAATTGAAATCACCGATCGAGTCGTTCGCCCGCTCCGCACGGGATCGCAGCAGCGGCGGCAACAGAACGACCGCCCAGAGTGCAGCGAGAATGACCAGGACCACGAGTGTCAAGACCTCTCGACCACCTTTGTTGTCGGCGACGGTAACAACGGATAACGATCGAGTGGTGGATCGTCGCCGCTGCAGTCTGGCGATTTCGAATCGCTACGACAACTTGTGCGTGCATTTTCCGCGCCGCAACTGACGGAGAACCCGACGCGCCGTCGAGGAGTCCGGCCTCGTTACGAGCTCGTGAGATTGTGAGAAACCGACGATCTCTCAGAAACCAAAATCGTCGGAGCCGTCGGATTGCCGGCGCCAGGTCCCGGAGCGTCCGCCCGTCTTCTCCCAGAGCGCGAGATCGCCGATCGTCATCGAACGATCAACCGACTTGCACATGTCATAGATCGTGAGCGCAGCAACGCCCGCGGCGGTCATCGCTTCCATTTCCACACCGGTGCGATCGACGGTGTCGACATTGGCCTCGACCTCGACGTATGTGTCCTCGAGCCGGAAATTCACGAGCACCGCGCCGACGAGCAGCGGGTGGCACAGCGGGAGCAGGTGCGGCGTCTGCTTGGCCGCCTGGATCCCGGCGACCCGAGCCACCGCCAGCACGTCACCCTTCGAGATCGCACCGGACGCGATCTTCGAAGCGGTTTCGGCCTCCATGTGCACGCGGCAGCGGGCGACCGCCCGGCGGTGACTCGGTTCCTTGGCCGTGACGTCGACCATGCGAGCCCGGCCGAGAGGATCGAGATGCGTGAACTCCGGTGCCATGGGCACGAAGTGTAGGTGCACCAGGAGAAATGCACGACCGGAGCCGATCACGCGCGACCCGGTCGGGGCCGTCAGCCGCCGATCTGGCTCATCGATCGATCGGGCCGTATGAAGTCGACCTGGCCGATCCGGTGTCCGGCCCACTTGGTCGCGACCGCACCCTCGATCGCGGCCGCGAGGCGGCGGTCGAGGTCGGGTTCGTCCAGACCGCGACCGGCTCGCAACACCGCGCGCAGATCGGTCTCGTCGAGCGCGAACAGGCAGGTACG
>JAUZEM010000064.1 GCA_030839005.1 Actinomycetota bacterium
CGGTAGCACAGCTCGATCTGGAAGCCGTAGCCCTTGGAGCGCGTGTGCGCGTAGTCGGCCATCTTGAGCGTGTCGGCGCGAAACGCGCGGAACCCGGATGTCGCATCGCGAATCGGTATGCCGAGCACGAGTGTGGCGTACAGGTTGCCCCATTTCGAGACGGCCCGCCGGTACCACGGCCAGTGGGGGATGGATCCGCCGGGAACGTACCGGGAGCCGATCGCGGCATCGGCGCCGCGCTCGATCGCGGTGAGGAGCTCGGGCAGCGCGGCCGGATCGTGCGACAGGTCGGCGTCGATCTGAACGACGACGTCGTAACCCCGGTCGAGGCCGACCGCGAATCCCGCGCGGACGGCGTCGCCGATGCCGATCTTGCGGGGTCGGCGCAACACTTCGATGCGTCCGAGCCGCGCGCCGGCCTCGTCGACGAGATCGGCCGTGCCGTCGGGGCTGTTGTCGTCGACGACGAGGATGTCGGCGTCGGGAGCGGCCTCACGCGCGCGATTTAGGAACTCGACGATGTTCTCCGCCTCCTGATACGTCGGAGTCACGACGAGCGCGCGCACAGAAAGGGAAATGTATCTTGCACCCGACCGTCAGTGGCACTTCCTGTACAGCTCGTAGAGCCCGAGATAGCTGCCGACGTGGCAGAAGTCGCGGGCCAGGACCTTTTCGGCCGCGTCGGAGCCGACCTTTCGGGAGTCGTTCGGCTCCGACCAGTCCTCCCAGATCGCGGAAAGGATCACGACGTCGGCCGACTCCAGGTCGTCGGGGAGGCGCGAGCCGTTTGCGTTGGCGACGCCGGGGTCCATCTCGATGTAGTACGTCGCCGGAACCAGGTCGCCGAGCATGTAGTAGAGGTAGGCGTCGCTGTACGGCGTCTTGCGAAGGTTCACGGGCCCGACGAACAGCCGCTGTCCCGGTTTCGAGATCCGGGCCGCGGCGGCGATCACCAGGTTCGCCGCCGCGGCCCGGTCGGGCTTTCCGTAGTAGAAGACGCGGCCGTCGTGTTCGATCTTGTACGACGCGCGATGGATGCCGAAGGTCTGCAGCGAGTAGTCGACATAGGTGCGGATCGTGAATGCGGGTATTACGAATGCGAGCAGCGCGAGCATCAGTGCGCCCGAGACGATCGCGATACGCCTCGTGGGAACATTCGGCGCGCGTTCGCGGACGAGCTCGTAGCCCGCGATCGGAACGAACGCGAAGACGACGCAGCCCACCCACGAGAAGTGGCCGGAGTCGACGCGTTGCAGAGCTTGCGGAAGGATCCCGACGCCGAAGAGCCCGACGACGAGGAGCGTCCGGGCCGTGACCGACCCGGGATCCGCGCGGGTCGCGCGCCACCCCTGCCACATCACGAACGCGATCGCGCCGAGCAGCAGGAAGAACCACAAGAAGAGTTGGTGCGGACGCGCCGGAGCCGGGAACGGCCACGAGAGCTGTGCCAGCGCGCCCGCCCGTTGGAGGAAACCGTCGAGGTGTCCCCACGACGGCGGGATCGGCAGGCTCCGGCCGCCGCGGAGCCGGAAGATCGGATCGATCACCATGCCTTGGAACACGTGTCCGGGTCCGGCGGTCGCGATGTGAATGGAATACGGCAGGATCCCGATGACGAAGCCGGCGACGAGGCGGGAGATGCGCGATCGTTCCATGCCGCGCACCAGTGCGATCGTCGCGAGGCCGACGCCGAGCACGAGGTCGAGCCGGAACAAGACGGCGAGACCGAGCAGCAGCCCCGCGACCATGGCCCAACGCCGCGCGCCACGATCGTCCCCGCCGGCGCGCGCCTGCACGCCTGCCGCCAGGCCGCACAGGGCGAGACCGACGCCGCCGACCCACGCCAAGGCGGTCAGGGCGAACGGGATGATGATGAGTCCCGATGTCACCGCGGCAATGACGGCCAGGATTCGACCCCATCGGCGCGCGAGCGCGTAGACGCCGAACACGATCGCGAGCTGTTGCACGAGGCCGAACATGCGCTCGCTGAGCAGCGAGACGCCGAACACCTTGAACACGCCGGCGAGCGCCCACAAGCTTCCCGGTCCGTACAGGTGCAGGAAGTCGCGGTTGGGAATCGCGCCCTTCAAGACCTGCTCCGGGAACACGAGCATGAAGCCCTCTTCCATGGGCGGGCCCGGCGCTCGCAACAGCCCGCGCAACGGCAGCGCGAATACGAAGGCGACGATTGCCAGCGCCAAAGCGTTGCGCCGACGTTCGGCGCCGTTGTTGCGCGGGCTGTGGGGCGCGGCAGCGTCGGCGACGGGCTCGGCTCGGGGCACACGGGAAAGCTAGGCGCGCCGAGTGATCCCACCTCGGCCACTACCCCTCCGCCATTACCCCTCGGCCACCACCCCTCGTAGGTGGGAAGTGGTGAGTACGCCGACGCGAGGAGGCGGTAGCGTCGACGACCGTGCGCGCCGGGGAGCAAGAGTTGGGTGAGACGCCGAGGTCGGATGGGCCGGCATCGACCGTTGTCGTCACCGGCGCCGCGGGCTGGCTCGGCCAGAACCTCGTGCGGACGCTTACCGGCCAACCGACGCGACAACGCATCCGGTGTCTGGTGCGCGATTCCGGCGACGCGTCGCGGCTCGAGGTCGTCGACCCGCGGATCGAGGTGATCGTCGGCGACGTGCGCGATCCCACGGCGATCGACGCGCTCTTCGAGGGTGCCGGCGGCGCGTCGGTGATGCACGCCGCGGCCGTCATCCATCCCGCGCGCCGCGTGCGCGAGCTGTTCGACGTGAATGTGGGCGGGACCCAGCTCGTGCTGGACCGGGCGCGGCGAGTCGGCGCGTCGCGGTTCGTGCACGTCTCGTCGAACTCTCCGTTCGGCGCGAACCGTTCGAGCGCCGACCGCTTCGACGAGGACTCGCCGTTCGCGCCGTACATGGCCTACGGCCGCGCGAAACTCGAGGCGGAGCAGCTCGTGCAGCGCAGCTACGACCGCGGTGACCTGGCGACCGTGATCGTGCGACCCCCGTGGTTCTACGGCCCGTTTCAGCCCGAACGCCAGACGCAGTTCCTCTCGGCAGTTCGGCGCGGACGGTTTCCGCTCGTTGGACCGGGCACGCAGCGCCGATCGATGGTCTACACGGGGAACCTGGTGCAGGGCGTGCTGCTCGCAGAGCGCGTGGAGTCGGCGCTCGGCAACGCCTATTGGATTGCCGACGCCGAACCGTACGCGTTGCGCGATGTGTTGCGGACGATACGCGACGCGCTCGAGGCCGAGGGACTGAGTGTTTCGAACCGGCCCCCGTTGGCCGTACCCCGCATCGCCGGCGTCGTCGCCGAGAAGCTCGACGCGGTCACGCAGGCGAGTGGACGTTACGTGCAGGTCGTGCACGTGCTCGGAGAGCTGAAGGACACGATCGCGTGCGACATCTCACGGGCGCGCAAGGAGCTCGGATACGAGCCGACCGTGGACCTGTTCGACGGAATGCGGGCGAGCGTGCGCTGGTGTCTGGCGCGCGGTGACCAACTCTGATGGCTCGTTTGCTCCTGGTCACCGGCGGCAGCGGCTACTTCGGCACGGTGCTGGCCGAGCAGGCCCTTGCCCGCGGTGATGCCGTGCGGATCTTGGACGTCAACCCGCCCGGCCCGACACTCGCCGCGGCCGACTTCGTCGCGGGCGACGTGCGCGACCGGGCCGCGGTGCGCGGCGCGTGCGACGGCGTCGACGTGGTGTTCCACAACGTCGCCCAGGTCCCGCTCGCCAAGGATCGGGCGCTGTTCGACGAGGTCAACGTGGGCGGGACCGCGAACGTGCTGGTCGCGGCGCGTGACGCGCGCGTCACCAAGGTCGTCCACACGTCGTCGAGTGCGGTGTTCGGCATCCCCGAGCGGAATCCCGTGACCGAGGACGCGCCGTGCCGCCCGTTGGAGGCGTACGGCCGGGCCAAGCTTCGGGCCGAGCTCGCGTGTCACGACGCGATCGCGTCCGGCCTCGACGTCACAATCGTGCGGCCCCGCACGGTCCTCGGTCATGGTCGCCTCGGGGTGATGGCGCTCTTGTTCGAGTTCGTGGCCGACGGTGCGCCGGTGT
>JAUZEM010000285.1 GCA_030839005.1 Actinomycetota bacterium
GGCGGGGACGCGAAGCCCACGTTCGCGCCGCCGCGCCCGTTCGAACGGGGCGTCGATCGCCGGCCCACCCTCGTCGACAACGTCGAGACACTCGCGCACGTGGCGCTCATCGCACGCTTCGGCGCGCAGTGGTGGCGCAGTGCCGGCACCGAAGCCGATCCGGGCACGATGCTCGTCACGCTCAGCGGCGTCACGCGTCCCGGCGTGTACGAGGTTCCCCTCGGATCGCCGTTGCGCGACGTTCTGCGCAACGCGGGCGCGCACGACGTCAGCGGCGTGCTCGTGGGCGGCTACTTCGGCACGTGGCTCACCCCGCGCCAAGCCGCGATGGTGACGCTGTCGGCCGACGATCTGAAGGCGATGGGCGCCGGTATGGGATGCGGCGCGATCGCGGCCCTCACCGGCGCGGCGTGCCCCCTCGCGGAGCTGGCGCGTGTCACGCAGTGGCTCGCCAGCCAGTCCGCCGGGCAGTGCGGAGCCTGCGCGCACGGGCTCCCCGCGATCGCGGGTGCGGTCGAGCACATGGCGAAAGGCGCCGACCGCGACGCACGCGCGGAGGCTGCGGCCCGGCGCTGGCTCGACATGGTCGCGGGGCGCGGCGCGTGCAAGCTGCCCGACGGCGCCGTGCGCTTCGTCTCGAGCGGGTTCACGGTGTTCGCCGAGCACATCGCCGAACACCGCGCGCAGGGCCGCTGCCCGGCATTCGATGCACCGGCCGTGCTGCCGGTGCCCCGCCCCGAAGGGTCATGGCGATGAGCGCGACCCGCACGCAACTACGTCTCAACCCGATCATGTGCGTCGCGCACGGTCTGTGCGCGGAGCTCTTTCCCGAGCGGATCACCCTCGACGACTGGGGCTACCCGATGATCGACCCCACGCCGATCCCGCCCGAGCTCGAGGAGCACGCGCGACGGGCGACCGACGCGTGCCCGACGCTCGCGTTGCTCCTGGAGCGCGAACGCAGCCGCTGAGCGCGGCGACGCCCGCGGGTGCGAGACTCCGCGGGTGCAGCGGGGCGGGGTTCGGCGAGGTGAGGGTCGGCAGCTCACGACGTTGGTCGCTGTCGTCGCGATCGCCTTCGTTGCCGGCGGGTCGGCGACACGCCCGACGCGACCGGATCGGCCCCCCGACCGTCGGCCCGGTGCGCCGACCGGTCTGACCGTCGACGATGACGCGGGCCCGCTTGCGGTTACGAACGCACCTGCGTTCGGCTGGATCGTGAACGACCCCGACCGGGGCGATGCGCAGCGCGCATACCAGCTGATCGTCAGCGACGCACCGACCGCGGGAAAGCACCGCGTCCTGTTCGACAGCGGGGTGCGGACGAGCAGCCAACAGTCGTACGTGCACGCTCCCGGTGTGCGGCTCGCGGCCGACCATCGGTACTGGTGGACCGTGCGCACGCAGGACGACGCCGGCCAGTTCGGTCCGTACGCGGTCGACGCCCATTTCGACACCGGGCTCAATGATGCCGATTGGCACGCGTCGTGGATCCGCCGGGGCGGTGCGCGGCCGACGAGGTCCGACGACTTCTCGTTGATCCGCAGGGAATCGACACTCGGCGCGAGCCCGATCGTGCGCGCGCGGCTGTACGCGGCCGCGGGCCAGCAGTACGACCTGCGGGTCAACGGGACACGTGCCGCGCACGGCCCGTCGTTCTCGTATCCCGACGAGCAGTATTACGAGACGACCGATGTGACCGGCGTGGTGCGAGCCGGCGCGCCGAACGTCTTCGCGTTCGTGACGCACTGGTCGACCGGCGGCCAGGGCCGGCCCGACTCACCGGAGGCATTGATCGCGCACATCACCGTCGACCACGCCGACGGAACGCGCGAAGTCATCACCACCGACGCATCGTGGCGCACGCGCGCGGGTCCGTGGATTGCCGACACGCGCCGCAACGGCGAGGGCGACTTCGTCGAGCACATCGATGAGCGGCTCGACCCGATCGGCTGGGACCGTCCCGGCTTCGACGATCACACCTGGTTGGCGGCGACCGAGCTGGGCACGCATCCCTGGCCGCCCTTCAGCCACCTGGTCGCGGCGCGCACGCACATCGTCGAGACGTCGCGGACGCCGGTCACGCTGAAGTCGCTCGGCAACGCCGCGTACGTCGCCGACTTCGGCAAGATCACCTCCGCGACCCCCGTCGTCGAGATCCATCACGGTGGCGCGGGACGTGCCGTGAAGTTCGTCGCCGGCGACCTGCTCGACGCGAACGGACACGTCTCCGCGACGCGCGGCACCCAAGAGACCGACATGCACTGGGACTTCACCGAGCGCGGCGGCGCGCAGGAGCTCCGGCCGTTCGGGTACCTCGCGTTCCGCTACCTCGAGGTCGCCGGCGCGTCGGAGCCGTTGACCGCCGTCGACGTCACGATCGCGGCCCGCCACGCCGTCATGCCCGACGAGAACGCGGCGCGCTTCCACACGTCGGATCCCCGCGTCGACGCGGTCTGGAACCTCGCGCGCAACTCCGCGCTGTACGACAGCCAGGAACAGTTCCTCGACACGCCGACGCGCGAGAAGGGACAGTTCCTCGGCGATGCCTACGACGTCTCGCAGGCGACGATGGCGGCATTCGGCGAACGGTCGATGACGTTCGAAGCGCTGCGCGACTTCGCCCGCTCCCAAGCGCGGTACTGGCCCGACGGCCGCGTCAACGCCGTGTACCCCAACAACGACGCGAACCGCGACATCCCCGACTACACCCAGGACTACGTCCAGTGGGTCTGGCGCGTATGGCTGACGACCGGTGACCACGACCAGCTCGCCGCGCTCTACCCCGTCGTCCGCAACATCACCGACTACCTCGCGCGCGCCATCGACCCGAAGACCGGCCTCGTCACGAACTTGCCGGGAGGGGGCGGCGACTACGAACACGGGATGGTCGACTGGCCGCCCCAGATGCGGTACGGCTACGACATGAACACGGCCGCGCGCACGACGCTCAACGCGATGGCAGTCGACGACTTCCGGCGGGTCGCGGCAATGGCGGAGGCACTCGGCAAGCCCGCGGCCGAGAGCCGGCGCGAGGTGAAGCGCGCCGAAACGTTGACCGCGGCGATCCGCAAGCGGCTCGAACGGCCGGACGGCGTTTTCGTCGACGGTCTGCGGAGTGACGGCACACAAAGCGGACACGCGTCGCAACAGGCGAACGCGTTCGCGCTCGCATTCGGCATCGCGCCCCAGTCGCGGATCGAGCCGATCACCGACGCCGTCGTCGGTCTGGGCACGGCGATGGGCGTCATGAACTTCCGGGTGTTGCTCGACGCCCTGCATGGCGCCGGCCGCGATGACGCGCTCGTCGCCGCGCTCACCGACCCGAACCGCCCGGGATATGCCCAGATCCTGGAGGAGGGCGCGACGTTCACGTGGGAGAGCTGGGACGCGCGCCGCACGGGCGACAGCGAGTCGCACGGATGGGGGTCGACGGTGCTCGCGGTGTTGCAGGACGACGTGCTCGGCGCGCGCGTGACCGCGCCGGGAGCTGCTCACATCGAGATCGCGGTGCCGAAGACGACCCTCACCCGGGCCGCCGGCATCGTCACGACGCAGCGCGGGCCGGTCTCGATCGCGTGGACCCGCGACGCGGCCGGCCGCGAGACAATCGACGTGACGATCCCGACCAACGTCAGCGCCACCGTGCACATCGCCGGGTCGGGTGTCGGAAACGTCGAGGAGAGTGGGAGAAGCGTGGTCGGCGATCCCGGCGTGACGCACGCGCGGGGCGCACGGGGCGAGGTCGTGCTGAGCGTCGGTTCCGGCCACTACGTCTTCGCGAGTTAGGGCAAGATCACGCCCATGCGATTCAGCTACGCCGAGACGTTCTGCGATCCCGCATTCCTCGCTCCCCTCGCGCAGGCGGCCGAAGACGCGGGCTACGACTCGTTCGTCGTGCCCGACAGCCTGATCTTCCCGGCCGCCTCCGACACCCTCTACCCGTACACCGCCGACGGCGATCGCGCGTTCCTCGAGGACAAGCCGATCATCGAGCCCTTCACGCTCATTCCCTACCTCGCGGCGCGCACGAATCGCATTCGCTTCACCACCTTCGTGCTGAAGCTCGCGGTACGGCCCGTCGTGCTCGTCGCCACGCTGGCCGCGAGCATCGCGGTGCTGAGCGACGACCGGCTATGGCTGGGCGTGGGCATCAGCCCCTGGCCCGAGGACTTCGCGGCGATGGACGTGCCTTGGGAGCGCCGTGGCGCGCGCATGGACGAGATGCTCGACGTCCTGCGAGGCCTCACGGCGGGCGGTTGGTTCGAGTACCACGGCGAGTTGTTGCAGCTCGAGCGCTGCAAGATCTGTCCCACCCCGATCCGCCCGATACCGCTCCTCGTCGGCGGTCACGCCGACGTCGCGCTACGGCGCGCGGCGCGCGCGGGTGACGGCTGGATCCACGCGGGCGGCGATCCCGCCCAGCTCGGAGACATGGTGCAGCGCGTCCACGCGCGGCGCGCCGAGTACGGGCGCGCGGCCGAACCGTTCGAGGTCCACGCGATCTCGCTCGACGCGTTCTCGGTCGACGGCGTGCACCGGCTCGAGGATCTCGGGGTCACCGACGCGATCGTCGGCTTCCGGTACCCCTACACGTCCGAGCCCGACACCCAACCGCTGCAGGAGAAGATCGAGCTGCTCCGCCGCTTCGCCGACGCGGTCATCTCACGGGTGTGAACGGGATTTCCTCGTCGTGACGCGGGGGTCGTAGGTTCCCCGCCATGAAATTTGCGATGTTCTACGAGATCCCGGTCGCGAAACCGTGGACGCCCCAAAAGGAGTACGAGGCGTACAAGAACACGATCGAGCAGGTGAAGCTCGGCGATCGCATGGGATTCCAATCGTTTTGGACGGTAGAGCACCACTTCCTCGACGAGTATTCGCACTGCTCGAACCCAGAGGTGTTGTACGGCCACATCGCGGCGGTGACCCAGAACCTGCGCATCGGCTACGGCGTCCGACTGCTGCCGAAGCCGTACAACCATCCGATCCGTACCGCCGAGAGCGTCGCGGTACTCGACCTCGTCAGTGATGGCCGCGTCGAGTTCGGAACGGGCCGTTCATCGACCCGCGCCGAGATCGAAGGCTTCGGCCTCGACCCGCACGAGACCCGAGAGATGTGGGACGAGGCGTTGCAGCACATCGTCGGGATCTGGACCAACGACGAATATTCGTTCGACGGCAAGTACTGGCAGATGCCACCGCGTCGCGTGCACCCGAAGCCCTTGCAGCAACCACACCCGCCGATCTGGGGAGCGACATCGAGCGTCGATGGCCACTACGAGATGGGCAAGCGCGGCATCGGGCTGCTCTCCTTCACGGTGGGCAATCCTCCCGAGAACCTCGAAGAGCGCATCGTGAACTATCGCCGCGGCCTCGCCGACTGCGGCGAGCCCGTTGGCAAGTTCACGAACAGCACGGCCGCGACGTTCACGATGGTGCACTGCAGCGACACCAACGAGAGAGCGCGCGCGGAAGCCGAAGAGTCATTCGTCTGGTATCCGCGCGCGGCCGGTCATCACATCGCGACTCTTGCCGAGTGGATGGAGGAGCGAGGCCAGGATCTCGGCAACTACGGCTACGCCGGGGAAGCGCGCAAAGGTGAGCAAGCCGGGTTCTTCGACCACTTGACCATGGACTACCTCTACGACAGTGGAGCCGGCGTCGTCGGCGACCCCGACCGCTGTATCGAGATCTGCAAGCGCTACGAGGCAGTCGGCTGCGAGCTGCTGTTCTGTCTCCTGAATCCGTACAACATCCCGCACGAGCAGGTCATGCACTCGATCGAGCTGCTCGGCCGGCACGTCATCCCCGAGCTCGACAAGTAACGGACGAGCCGGATTCGCGCTCGGGTGAGCCCGGAATTCGTCCCCGCAGTCGAGCTCAACGCCGGCTTCTACCGCGAAGTCGTCGAACCGATCGTGCGCGCCTGGCCGCACGGCGCGGCCCTGCTCGGCTACGGATCCGAACTGCTCGGCTTCGACACCGTGCGATCGACCGACCACGGCTGGGGACCCAGACTCCAGGTGTTCGTCGACCCCGTCGACGTCGCGGATGCGAGTGCTGCCATCGACGCGGGACTTCCCGCCGAGTACCGCGGCTGGCCGGTCTTCTTCGGCTGGGACGACGTGCCGAGCACGCATCACGTCGACGTCGTTGCGCTCGGCGACTGGCTCTCGACGCGGTTGGGCTGCAATCCGCTCGACGGATTGTCGCTTCTCGATTGGCTCGTCGTCCCGCAGCAACGGCTGCTCGGCGTCGTGCGCGGGGCGGTGTACAACGACGACTCGGGCGAGCTGTCGAAGGTCCGGGAGCGGCTCCGGTACTTTCCGGACGAGCTCATCCACTGGCTCGTCGCCTGTCAGTGGCGGCGCATCGATCAGGAGGAGCCGTTCGTCGGTCGCGCCGCCGAAGTGGGGGACGAGATTGGGTCGCGCATCGTCGCGAGCCGATTGGTACGCGAGGTCATGCGTCTGCATTTCCTGCTCGTCGGCCAGTACTGGCCGTACTCGAAGTGGTTCGGCTCCGCGTACCGCGCGCTCCCCCACAGCGACAAGATCCTCCCGTCGCTCGAGGCCGCGCTCGACGCGCCCGACTACCCGCGGCGCGAGGAAGCACTCGTCGGCGCGTACGAAGCGCTCGCGCGCCTTCACAACGCGTCCGGTCTCACCGAAACACTCGACCCGGCCGTGACCTTCTTCCATGGCCGACCGTTTCGGGTGCCGAGCTCTGATCGTTTCGTGCAAGCCTGCCTGCGCCATGTGCCGAACGACCGGCTGAGGGGATTGCCGCTCATCGGCTCGATCGACCAGGTCGTCGATTCGACGGACGTCCTCGAGCAAACCGCCGTCGCGCGTGCGCTGCGCGCGCTCTATGGGGATGCGTCTTGGGGCGGAGCAACTCAGGGAGACGCGTCGTAGACGTCCTTGCCGAAACACGTGAGGCCGGGTGCGCCGGCAAAGCCGAGATGCGCGAGCCCGAACATGTTCTCGATGCTGCACAAGAGCGAGTAATGGTTGTACGGAGTCGCGTCGGTCGTTCCCGCCGTCACCCGCGACGACACCAGGAGCGTTCCGACCCGGCCGCCGCCCGGACCGCTGAGCCCGGGCTTCGCGACGTTCGGTGAACGCGGCGTGCCACAGCACGCTTCCGAGTGCGCGAACGATGCTTCGTCGACAGTGATCACGACCATCCCGTCGGCCTTGTACGCGGGCGACGCCAGGATCTTCGGTACCTCGGCCGCGAGGAATCGATCGGCCGAGACGAGCCCGCCGGGCTGGCCGTCGACGCACGGCGCATCGTGCCCGTCGTGGCAGAGGTTCGGCGTGATGTAGACGAGATTGGGAGTCGCCGCCACCGATTGCAGATCGCTCGCGAGCCGCTTCAGGTCGACGACGCGCGCCGCGCACGCCGGCTCGTCGATGATCGAGTGGAAGTAGACGAACGGATTGTGCCGTGTCGCGTACATGTCGCCCTTCCGTGCCACCAGCGTCGAGTCGTCTCCACCGACGACCGGATGGCGACACGGCGTGCCCATGTCCTCCTGGTACGCGCGCCATGTCTTGCCCGCCGCGGTGAGCTGATCACCGATCGTCTTCACCGGCGCCGGATAGACGCAACCCTGCCCGAGCGCCTGCCCGTACGAGCCCGTGCCCTTCGAGGTGAACTCGACGTACTTGACACAGTCGGCCTGCGTCGTCGGGTTCGGGGACTGGCCGCTGATCTGCGCGATGTAGTTGTCGAGGCTCGCGTGCCCTATCCCGAAGTATTGCGTGAGCAATTTCCCCTGCTCGACGAGCGTGCCGTTGAGGTAGCGCGCGGGTGAGCTCGGCCCCCACGTCGTCGCGTAGTCCTCGTTCTCCAGGTTGATCACGAACACGTGACCGACCGAGCGGGGCCCACTCGCGACCGTCGTCGTCGTCACCGCCGAGGTCGGAGGCGAGGTCGGAGTCGCGGTCGACGTCGGGGTCGGGGTCGACGTCGATTTCGACGAGGAGCACCCGCCGACGA
>JAUZEM010000157.1 GCA_030839005.1 Actinomycetota bacterium
GCGCGGCGTGCCCGTCGGAGCCCTCCAGCAACATCGTGTCGGTGCCCGTGAGTTGCAGCACGCGCAGGACTGCTCGACCCGGCCGCCGCACCACAAACTTGCTTCGGACCGCTGACGCCTGCTGGGAGGCGATCACCAGGCAGCGGATACCGCTCGAGTCGAGAAACGACAGGCTTTCCAGGTCGACGGTCACCTTCGACGGACGCGTCTCCAAAACCGCGGCCAGGGCTCGGCCGAGACCATCCGCATTCGCCATGTCCATCTCGCCCTGGAGCGCAACCACCACCTCGTCGCGAACGGATGTGACGAACCACCGCAAGTGCTCATCAGCCGGGCCCGCCATACTCGGCAATGGGCTAGGCGATTGCTGCGCAACAACGCGATCTTGCATGGCTTCCTTCTACACGTCGGCGCTCTACCTAGTCAATAGTTCCGCAACTTCTCCAGATTCGGGTGTGGGGGGGATCGTCGCCGGGTACCAGGAGGCGAGCAACCCCCAACCCCAGGAGGCACGATGAGCATCACCGATCCCAATCGCACCAGAGTCACCCACGAGAGCACTCCGGACCCGACGACGTCGCGGCCGGCACGCCGCGTCGAAGCATCCCGTTCGCGGATGTGGCGGGAGACGAAGCCGTCGCCCAAGACCACCGAGCTCTGGCTCACGCTGGCCGGAGTCGCGGTGTTGGCGGTCATTTACAACGCCTCGCGCGACGCGTCGCTCGACCTGTTTCGCGCCTGCATGCTCGGCACTTTGATCGCCGCGGCGTACATCGTGAGTCGGGGTCTGGCCAAGGCCGGCAGCCACGACGATGACGACGAATACGACGTGCGGTAGTCGAATGCAATCGCGGGGATCTGCGCAGACGGACCGCGTCGCTGTGACGCACGGTCAGAGCTGCGCAGATCCTCGTGCCCTCTTTCCGAAGCAGGATGCGCGCCCGTCAGAGTGACATGACCCGGCGGACGATGTGGTCCTTCACTTCGGTCGGTGTCAGTGAGCTCCAAAGGGCGAACGCCTGCGCGTCGTAGCCGACGAGGTAACGGGCGCGCGGCCAGCGGCTCGTGAGCGCCGCACTGATCGTCTTGGCGCAACGCACGGGATCGCCCATGAAGGGCTGCCAGAGCCTCGTTGTGGTGAGGGTGCGGCGGTACGCGCCGGCGTAACGTGAGCCGGCGCGTTTGGCGATTTCGCGCTCGGTCTCTGCCCAGATTCCCGTGCGGAATCCGCCGGGTTCGACGAGAACGACGCGGATACCGTCACGCGCGACCTCCATCCGCAAAGCATCCGACAGTCCCTCGAGCGCTTGCTTCGTACCCTGGTACCAGCCGGTCAGCGGCGTCGACGCACGTCCATAGATCGACGAGACGTTCACGATGCGGCCACCACCACGATCACGCATGTGAGGGATCGCGAGCCGCGCCAGTCGCATGGGTGCGAGCACCATCGTCTCGAACGCAGCGCGCGCTTCGCCGTCAGGGACGTCCTCGATCGAACCGGTGATCGAATAGCCCGCATTGTTGACAAGCGCAAACGGCTTGTACTCGTCGGTCACACGAGCGCAACCATCGGGATCCGTGACGTCGAGCAGCACCGTTTCAACAGTCACGTCAGCCTCGCGTGCAGCTTCGGCCACCACGGCTGCCTTCGCCTCGGACCGGACGGTTCCCACCGATCGAAACCCGCGGCGCGCGAGCTCGAGCACGGTCGCGAGACCGATGCCGGAGTTCGCTCCGGTCGTGACCGCGGTTCGCGTGTTGCTCATGACCGCGTCATGACGCGCGGAGGGCGGGCAGCAGTTCTGTTGCCGCCCACGCGATGAATTGCTCTTGGGTGTCTCCACCGACCTGCACCAACGCGACATGTGTGAACCCGGCGGACTCGAAGCCGCGTATCCCGGCGACGTGACGCTGGAGGTCGGGACCGCACGGAATCTGGGCCGACACGTCCTCTTCGCGCACCGTCCTGGACGCGGCGTCGAACGACGCGGGGAGCGGGAGCTCGGCGTTCACTCTCCAGCTGCCGGTGAACCAGCGGAACTGATCCATCGCCCGCTTCACGGCGATCCGCGTGTCGGGGTCGTACGACAACGCGATCTGACCGACACGCGGTTTTCCGGCGCCTCCCGCATCGTCGAACATCTTGCCGAGCTCGGAGCGGGGCTCGACCGCGATCATGACGTCGGCCTGTCGTCCCGCGAGACGGCAGCTCCCCGGGCCCGACACTGCGATGCCGATGGGTGGAGGGGAGTCGGGCAGGTCCCAGACCTTCGCAGACTCGACGTCGAAATGCTTGCCGCGATAGGTCACCGTGTCGCCGGCCCAGAGGGCGCGGATGATCTCGACCGCCTCGCGGAGCATCTCGTGGCGCACGCCGACGATGGGCCATTGCCCGCCGACGACGTGTTCGTTCAAATTCTCGCCCGCGCCGAGCCCGAGGGTGAACCGACCGTCGGAAAGCAATTGCATGGTTGCCGCCTTCTGCGCGACGACCGCGGGGTGATAACGGCGGATCGGGCACGTGACATACGTCATCAGTGGAATGTGCTCGGTCGCCTGAGCGGCGGCGCCGAGCACGCTCCACGCGTACGGTGAATGGCCTTGCGAGTCCAGCCACGGGAAGTAGTGGTCGCTGATTACCGCGAAGTCGAATCCCGCTTGCTCGGCGAGCGCGACATCGCGCACCAACTGCTTTGGACCTGCCTGCTCGCACATCATCGTGTAACCGATCAACGTCATCACGTTCCTCCTTGCTCCTCGAGCACCCGTGTCACGACCGTGAGGTCCTGCTCGCCGAGCCCCTGATCGACGACCCGTTGCCATTCGTCGGCCAGGGATGCGAGCGCGGCGAATCGGTCCACGTCAGACGCCTCGAGCGCGAGGCGCACGTCTTTGAGCGCGAGCGTCAGGGCAAACTGGGCCGAGAAGTCGCCCACAACGATGCGTTGCAGCTTGGCGGCCTGCCACGGAGATAGGAGCGGACCGGCGCCCAGCGCGTCGACCACCGTCTCGGTCTCGAGCCCCAACCGGCGAGCAAGGGCCACCGACGCGGCAACCGCTTCCGCCGAGAACGCGAGCCAGGTGTTGTTCACGATCTTCAGTCGCGTTCCCTTGCCGACCGCGCCGACCCAGATCGTGCGCTGACCGAGCGCGTCGAAGAGGGGAGTGACACGCGCGCGGGCGTCGTCGGGCCCCGACGCAAAGATCGTCAACTGGCCCTGCTGTGCGGGATCCTTGCTTCCCGAAACCGGCGCGTCGAGGAGCGTGATGTCAGGACGCTCCTGCTCGGCAAGGGCCGCGACGCGGTCGATTCCGGCGACGCCGATCGTGCTCATCTGCACCCAGACCGCGTGAGGCGCGAGCGCCGCGAGCATGCCCTGGTCGCGGGCAAGGGAGATGACGGCGTCAGCATCCGTCACCATCGTGACGACGACGGCGGCGCGCTGCGCCGCGTCGGCCGCGGTCTCCGCAACCTCTGCGCCTCGGTCGGCGAGGTCTCTGGTCGCTTCCGGCGTGCGATTCCAGACGATCGTCGGGATGCCGGCGCGCAACGCGCTGGTCGCCATCCCATGGCCCATCGCGCCGATGCCGAGCACGGCAACCGGATCATGCGTTTGTGTCATCGGGTCTCGTCCATCGCTACGCGCCGTGCGCCGTTTCTGGGCGAATCCGGGTTCGGGCGCGGGCCGGCGGGCAATGATGGAGCCATGGCTCACGAACTGCAACCGGCCAGCGGGCGTGTCGCACGGGCGCACGAGTACGCCACCTTCCCGAAGGACCGTGCCGTGGCGGTCTCGGACGGGACGCGCATCGCGTTCACGGTGCTGGTTGGCGAGCCGACCGTGCCGGTCGTGTTCGTGAACGGCTGGACCTGCAGCGACGCGTACTGGACGAAGATCGCGACGGCTGTCGTCGCGGCCGGGTATCCGACCGTGTTCCTGGACCTGCGGGGTCATGGCGAGTCTGGCCTCCCGCGCCGTCCGGGTGTCGCCGCGCGAAATCTGCGCGCCGAAGACGTGTCGGCCGAACGACTCGCGCGCGACGTCGTGGAGGTCATGGACGCCGCGGGTCTCGATCGGGCGGTGCTCGTGGC
>JAUZEM010000181.1 GCA_030839005.1 Actinomycetota bacterium
AGCTCGCGCATGTGCCGGTACAGGAACGTCATGATGAGCGTGCGGATGTGCGATCCGTCGACGTCGGCGTCGCTCATCAGGATGATCTTGTGATACCGGAGCTTCGAGATGTCGAACTCGTCGCTGATCCCGGTTCCCGACGCGGAGATGAGCGCCTGGATCTCCTCGTTTCGGAGCATCTTGTCGATGCGCGAGCGCTCGACGTTCAAGATCTTGCCGCGGATCGGGAGGATTGCCTGGAACGCGGGGTTGCGCGCCTTCTTCGCGCTCCCGCCCGCGCTGTCGCCCTCGACGATGAACAGCTCGGCCGCCGCGGCGTCGCGAGTCGAGCAGTCGGCGAGCTTGCCGGGCATCAACGCGGATTCGAGCAGCGACTTGCGCCGGGTGAGGTCGCGCGCCTGACGCGCGGCCATTCGGGCGCGCGCGGCCTGCGACGACTTCATGACGATCGTCTTGGCCTCGTTCGGGTGCTCCTCGAGCCAGTCCGCGAGCTTCTCGTTCGTGGCCTTCTCGACGAACGATCGGATCTCGGTGTTGCCGAGCTTGGTCTTCGTCTGCCCCTCGAACTGCGGGTTGCGCAGCTTCACCGAGACGATCGCGGTGAGACCCTCCCGAATGTCCTCGCCGAGAAGGTTCTCGTCCTTCTCCTTGAGGTGACCCTTCTGGCGGGCGTAGCGGTTCACCACGTTGGTGAGCGACTTCTTGAAGCCCTCCTCGTGCATCCCGCCCTCGGTGGTGGCGATGTTGTTCGCGAACGAGTGGAGGCCCTCGTAGAAACCGGTGTTCCACTGCAGCGCGATCTCGACCTCGCCGCTGTCGTACGCGTCGCTGATGTCGATGACGCGAGCGAACAACGGTTCCTTCGAGGCGTTCAGGTGCGCGACGAAGTCGACGATCCCGCCCTCGTACCGGAAGACCTGCTCGTTCGGCTCCGCCCCGCGCTCGTCACGGAAGACGATCTCGAGTCCCTTGTTGAGGAAGGCCATCTCCCGCAGCCGCTCGACCAACGTCTGGGCACGGAACTCGAGCTCTTCCATGATCGTCGGATCAGGCCAGAACGTGACCGTCGTGCCGGTTGCGTCCGAGTCGCCGACCCGCGTCAACGGCCTGACTGGCTCACCGCCGTCGACGAACGTCTGCTCGTAGCGGCCGCCGTCACGCTGGATCTCGAGCTCGAGCCGGCGCGACAGCGCGTTGACGACCGACACGCCGACACCGTGCAGCCCACCCGAGATCTTGTAGCCCTCCCCGCCGAACTTGCCGCCGGCGTGCAGCATCGTGAGCACGATCTCCGCGGCGGACTTGTCGGGATACTCGGGATGCGGCTCGACCGGAATGCCGCGGCCGTTGTCGACGACGCGACACCCGCCGTCGGCCAGCAACGAGACGTCGATACGCGTCGCGTAGCCCGCGAGCGCCTCGTCGACCGAGTTGTCGACGACCTCGTAAACGAGGTGATGCAACCCTGAAGGACCCGTCGAGCCGATGTACATACCGGGGCGCTCCCGCACCGGCTGAAGACCCTTCAGAATCGAGATGTCCTTGGCGCCGTACGCCACGCGTGCGATCCCTTCGTGCAAGCCCGTCGTCGGCGTGCCCCACCCCGGCCCGGCACACGAAAGCCCTGGTCACAGGGGGTGTTTTACGTGCTCTCAGTGTACCAGAACGAGACGGTTCATCTGGTCTTTCGCGGACCCGCGACGACGACCTTCACCGAGGTCACGACACCCCCGCCACAACGCTCGTCGACCCGCGCGACGAGGTCGCTCGACGCGTAGCGAAGCTGCGTCGCCCAGACGGGTCCGTCGACCACGATCGTGCACTCACCGTCTCGCACCGATCGCACGTGCGCGTGCGCGGCGATCGCCGGCCCGACGATGTCGACCCACCCCGCGACGAGGGTCTCGACGAGGTCCGGGGACGGGATTCCGAGCTCCCGACCGACGATCGCGATCGCGTCGCGCAGCGGCACCGGCTCGTCCCGAGGAGTCATGGCGACCGCGCTTCGATGCGTCCGGCGCGCACGACGAGATTCTGTTGTGCGACGACGTCCGGTGGGAGGGCGCCGGCAGTAGTGAGCAAGGTCTGGCCGGGCGGCAGATTGCGAACGAGCGCGGCGGCGCGCTGCGCGTCGAGCTCGCTGAAGACATCGTCGAGGAGCAAAACCGGTGCCGCGCCCGTGAGCTCGCGCACCACGACGTGACCGGCGAGACGCAACGCCAACGCGAGCGTCCGCTGTTCCCCTTGCGATGCCTGATAGCGCGCGTCGAGCCCGTCGATCATCAAATGCAGCTCATCGCGGTGTGGACCGACCAGCGTGAGCCCACGATCGATCTCCGCGCGCCGACGCCGCGCGAGCGCCTCGCGAAGTTGGTCCTCGAGCGTGTCGGCGTCGGTCGCCGTCAACGGCCCCGACGACGATTCGCTCATGTAGGTGGCGGTGATCGGCCGCATGTCGAGGGCGAGCGTCTCGTAGGCAGCGGCGACGGCAGGCACCAGCCGTTCGAGGAGGCGAAGACGGCCGCGGGTGAGCTCCGCCCCGGCGAGCACGAGTTGCTCGTCGAAGACGTCGAGGGTGAAGCGCGCCTCGTCCTCGCGCACACCCGAACGCAACAAGGCGTTCCGTTGCTTCAATACCCGTTCGAAATCGGATCGGGCGGCGTCATAACGCGCGGCGAGCATCGCGAGGAGCTCGTCGAGGAAGTCACGTCGTTCGGCAGGTCCGCCCTTGACGAGCGTGAGGTCGTCGGGTGCAAACACGGTGACGCGCAACAGGCCGTGCAGATCGCGCGCTCGCGTCACCGCTTGCCGGTTGCACAGGATGCGATTGCGTCCTGTCGCGCGTATCTCGGCTTCGAACAGTTGTTGCCTTCCACTGGTCGTAACCTCGGCCCGGACGATGGCCTCCGTCGCGCCCGAGCGCACGAGCATCGCGTCGGTCACACCGCGAAACGACCGGGCGCGCGCAACCCAACCGATCGCTTCGAGAAAGCTCGTCTTGCCTTGCCCGTTCGCCCCCTGGACCACCGTGAGGCCGGACGCGAGCTCGACGTCGATCTCGCGCAGGCATCGAAAGTCGGCCAACCAGAGATGCCCGACGCTGGTCGCGGGTCCGGCGTCGGCCGTAACGAGCATGGATCAGGTTCAGGTTTCAGGATGTGCGTACGGGCATGAGCAGGTACAAGAAGTCGTCGCCCCCGGCGGCACGCAACGTCGCCGGCTTGAGTGGATCGATCGTGTCGAGCGCGACCTCGTCGGCGTCCACAGCTTCGACGCCGTCGCGCAAGAACACCGGATTGAACGCGACCGTCAACTCGGTTCCTTCGAACTTCGCGTCGAGCGACTCCTGCGCGTTGCCGACGTCCTGCGCCGACATCGCGAGTTCGAGCCCGTCGGCAGTCATCGCGATCCGAACCGCGGCGTTGTCACGGTTCTGCCCGACGATCTGCACGCGTTCGAGCGCGTCCATCAAGGCTTCGCGCGAGACCGTGAGCCGATTCGGGTAGCTGCTCGGAATGAGTTGCTCGTAGTTCGGGAAATCGCCCTCGATGAGACGAGCGGTCACTTCGGCGCGCGACGTGCGGAATACGACATCTCGTTCGCGCAATACCACTTCGATCTCACCGTCACCCGCGAGCCGCTGCACCTCGGCGAGACCTTTTGCGGCCACGAGGACACGCTGGCCCTCGGCGAGCATGCTCACGCCCTTGAGATCGCGTACCGCCAAACGGTACGAGTCGGTGGCGACGAGCCGCAGCCCCCCAGCGTGCGCCGTCATCAGCACACCGGTGAGGATCGGGCGTAAGTCATCTTTCGACGCCGCGCGTACGACCTGGCGCAACGCGGTCGCGAACGCGGTGGAGTCCACACGGACGCCCTGGCCGTCGCTGGACGCGAGCCTCGGGTAATCCTCGGCCGGCTTCAATCGCAACGAGGTCGAGAACCGTCCGGCGGTGATGACGGCCTCGTCGCCCGTGACGGCAACGGTGACGGGACCGGGTTCCAACTTCCGAACTATCTCGCCGATCAGTTTGGGCACAACCGCAATACCGGGTTCCTCGACCTCGGCCGGAACCTGCACGCGGTTGGTGATCTCGAGGTCGGAGCCGATCAACTCCAACCCGTCGGCGGTTGCCGAAATCCGAAGATCCTGGAGCACGGGCAGCGCCCCACTCCGACTCGCCACCGTCCGCTGCGCGGTCGCGACGGCATCCGCAAGGGTGTCACGCTCGCACCGGAACTTCACACTGCCCTCCTCGATGCTTTCGAATCTGAATTCTTGCTCTTTGTAGTAGTAGGAGCTGTGGATTGTGGACAACCCCGCGTTGTTGCAGGTCGGAGCGGGAACGCGTCCCCACTGCGCCGTCCACCGATGTGCACAGGGTCGGTGGCGATCCTCGCACCGGGTGGTCGTCCTCCCCCGTTCGGCCGGCAACGTGTGGAACCGTCCACAGCGTTATCCACTTGTGCCGTGCTTGATCCGGTTGATGAGGTCGTTGACCTGCTCGAACACCACGCGTTTTTCTGCCATCTGACCCCGAATCTTCTCGCACGCGTGCATGACCGTGGTGTGATCACGCCCTCCGAACTCCTCCGCGATCTTCGGATAGCTGTAGTCGGTGAGCTCACGGAACACGTACATACCGATCTGGCGAGCGGTTACCAGCGGACGCCGCCGGCTCTTTCCACAGAGATCGTCGATCGTCCACCCGAACATCTTGGCCGTCGTCTCGAGGATCAGCTGCGGAGTGATCACTCGCGGTCTCGTCGCCGGGAGCAGGTCGGCGAGGACCTCCTTGGCGATGTCCTCGGTGAGGGGAACCCGGTGCAGACTGGAATAGGCGGCGACGCGAATGAGTGAGCCCTCCAGCTCTCGGACGTTGTCGACGACGTTGTCGGCGATGAACGCCAGCACCGCATCGGGGATGCCCTCGAGGTGTTCCGCCTCGGCTTTCTTGCGCAAGATAGCCAGCCGGGTCTCGAACTCCGGCGGCTGAATATCGGTGATGAGTCCCCACTCGAACCGGCTCCGAAGGCGATCCTCGATGGTCGCGATCGACTTGGGGGGCCGGTCGGAGGAGATCACGATCTGGCTGCCCCGGCCGTGCAGGTCGTTGAACGTGTAGAAGAACTCCTCTTGGAGCTGCTCGGTCCGCTCGAGGAACTGGATGTCGTCGACGAGCAAGACGTCAACCTCGCGGTAGCGGCGCTTGAACCCGGGCATGCCCTTGGCGCGCATCGCGTCGACGAACTCGTTCATCATCGTCTCGGTCGACACGTACCGGATGCGCTTGCTCGAAAACAGCTCGCGCACGTGGTGACCGATCGCGTGCAGAAGGTGGGTTTTACCGAGACCGGCCGGACCGTAGATGAACAACGGGTTGTACGACCGCGCGGGGCTCTCAGCGACGCTCAGAGCCGCCGCGTGCGCGAAGCGGTTGGACGCTCCGATGACGAACTGATCGAAGGTGTAGCGGGGGTTCAGCTGCGTGCTGGGCCACGCATTGGCCGGCTCGGGCTCGGGACGGGACCGTTCGACCGTGAGATCGATCGTGGCGTCCTGGGGCAGTTCCAGGGCATCGTCCGCATCGGCGCGGGGCGCGGTGTCGACCACGAGCTCGATGGTGTGCGGGACGCCGGTGAGCGCCTGGACGGCATCGGCCAGCAAACCCAGATAGCTCGTGTGGATGCGTTCGACCGCGACGGAGCTGGGGACGCCGAGGAGGAGGGTCTCGTCGGTGCAGTCCAGGGCGTGGACGCCCTGGAACCAGGTGTTCCACGTGGCTTCGGAGAGTTGAGCCCGAACTGCTGCCGCGACCTTCGCCCAAAGGTCATCTGCCGCTGGAGTGCCCATGCCGACTCCCCGATTGTCCACAGCTATGTCCACACATGTGGAGAAGCCACCGGCCACCGTCTCGGCCGGGACTACTCCAGGCCTGTTTGGATGCGTCGCCCCTGAACTGCGACGGCGCGGCCACACGCGGAAAATAGCCCGGACAGCCGGGGCCATGCGGTCCGCCGGGGGAGCGGCACGCTATCTCGTCGTGCCGGTGAGCGCCAACAAGGACACACACGTTTCCGCATGTCGTGCGATTCGCTCGATTGCTGATGTTCGTGGTCTGGCCGT
>JAUZEM010000207.1 GCA_030839005.1 Actinomycetota bacterium
GCCCCCGACCTGCTCCTGCTCGACGAGCCCACCAACCACCTCGACGCCGAGTCCGTCGGCTGGCTCGAGCGCCATCTGGCCGAGTACGCGGGCACGATCGTCGCGGTCACCCACGACCGCTACTTCCTGGACAACGTCGCAGGCTGGATCCTCGAGCTCGACCGCGGCCGCGGCATCCCGTGGGAGGGCAACTACACGGGGTGGCTCGAGCAGAAGGAGCAGCGGCTCGCCCAGGAGGAGAAGGTCGACGAAACGCGCCGCCGCACGTTGGAGCGCGAGCTCGAGTGGGTGCGCATGGCGCCGAAGGCACGCCAGGCCAAGGGCAAGGCCCGCCTGGCGGCCTACGAGAAGCTGCTGGCCGAGTCCAAGGCCGCCGAGGGCCGCTCGGACGGGCTGGAGATCTTCATCCCGTCCGGCGAGCGGCTCGGCGACCAGGACGTCTCGACGCTCTCCGGCGGCGAGCGCCGCCGGGTGGCCCACTGCCGGCTGCTCCTCCAGAAGCCCGACCTGCTGCTCCTCGACGAGCCGACGAACCATCTCGACGCGGAGTCGGTCGCGTGGCTCGAGCGGCACCTTCAGGAGTACCACGGCACTGTCGTCGCGGTGACGCACGACCGCTACTTCCTCGACAACGTCGCAGGTTGGATCCTCGAGCTCGACCGCGGCGCGGGCATCCCGTGGGAAGGCAACTACACCAGCTGGCTCGAGCAAAAGGAGCAGCGGCTCGCTCAGGAGGAGAAGGTCGACGAGACCCGGCGCCGCACCCTGCAGCGCGAGCTCGAGTGGGTACGAATGGCGCCGCGGGCGCGTCAAGCCAAGGGGAAGGCGCGCATCACCGCGTACGACAAGCTGGTCGCGGAGGCCGAATCGGCCGAGAAGCGTCAGGACAAGGTCCAGATCTCGATCCCACCCGGTCCGCGCCTCGGCGACCTCGTGATCGAGGCCGAGCAGATCAGCAAGGGCTACGGCGACCGGCTGCTGATCGAGAGCTTCTCGTTCTCGTTGCCGCCCGGCGGCATCGTCGGTGTCATCGGTGCGAACGGCGCGGGCAAGACCACGCTCTTCCGCATGCTCGTCGGCCGGGAAGAGCCCGATGGGGGTTCGCTCAAGATCGGTCCGACCGTGCAGCTCGCGTACGTCGACCAGTCGCGCGAGTCGCTCGACGCCGACAAGACCGTCTACGAGGAGATCACCGGTGGCGTCGACCTCGTCAAGGTCGGCGATCGGGATGTGCACGGGCGCGCCTACGTCGCCGGCCTGAACTTCAAGGGGTCCGACCAGCAGAAGCGGGTCGGCGATCTCTCCGGCGGCGAGCGCAACCGGCTGCACCTGGCGAAGGCGTTGCTCATGGGTGGCAACGTGTTGCTGCTCGACGAGCCGACGAACGATCTCGACGTCGACACGTTGCGCGCGCTCGAGGAGGCGTTGCTCGAATTTCCCGGCTGTGCCGTGGTCATCTCCCACGACCGCTGGTTCCTCGACCGCATCGCCACCCACGTCCTCGCATTCGAGGGTGACAGCCAGGTGACGTGGTTCGAGGGCAACTTCTCCGACTACGAAACCGACCGCCACCGGCGCCTCGGCGGCGAAGCCGACCAGCCCCACCGCCTCAAGTACAAGCCGCTGACCCGTTAGCCGCATTGCCTAGTGTCCGTGCCGTGGACCCCGACGGCGTGCTGCGGATCACGCGGTCGTGCGCGATCGCGAGCGACGAGCTCGAATGGCGGTTCACGGCGTCCGGCGGACCGGGAGGGCAGCACGCGAACACGTCCAACACCAAGGTCGAGGTGCGGTTCGACGTGGCGTCGTCGCCCTCGCTCGGGCCGCGTCAACGGGCCCGACTGCTCGAACGGCTCGGTCCGGTCGTGCGCGTGACCGCGTCGGAGCGCCGGTCGCAACACCAGAACCGCGAGCTCGCCGTCGAACGGTTGCAGGCCCGGCTCGCGGCCGCGTTGCACATCGATCCGAAGCGGTATTCGACGAAGCCGTCGCGAGCCGCGAAGAAGCGTCGGGTCGACGACAAGCGGCGTCACAGCGACATCAAGCGCTACCGGCGCCGACCGTCGGGCGAGGAGTAGCCCCGTGCACGTGCTCGTCGACGTCCTGCTCGTCGTCGCCGGGATCACCGCGACGACGGTGGTGCTCGATGCGGCCGTTCGCACGTTCGTCGTGCCCCGCGGCACCGTGGTGCTCTTCACGGTTGTCGTGTTCCTGGCGATCCGGCGCGCGTTCAATGTGTTCGCGTCACCGGGGCGCACCTACGAGGCGCGCGACCGGGTGATGGCGTTCTACGCGCCGGTCTCGCTCTTGGCGTTGCCGTTCGTGTCGCTGCTCGTCGTGTTCGGCGCCTTCGCCTGCATCTTCGAGGGGATCGAGGACTTCGGTTGGCGGAGCGCGATCATGACAAGCGGCTCGTCGCTCCTCACGCTCGGTTTCGAGCGCCCGCCCGACCTTCCCGGCGCCTTCGCCGCGTTCACCGAGGCGGTTATCGGGCTGGCAATCCTCGCACTCCTGATCGCGTATCTACCGACGATCTACAACACCTTCTCCCGGCGCGAGGTCGCGGTCACCGATCTCGCGATCCGGGCGGGCACGCCGCCCACGCCTCGCGAGTTGCTCGTGCGCGCGCACCAGACCGGCTTCTTGTACGAGATGGACATCTTCTGGAACGCGTGGATGACCTGGTTCACGGAGGTTCAGGAGACCCACACTTCGTACGGCTCGCTGTCGTTCTTCCGATCGCCGAACCCGCATCGCTCGTGGGTCACGGCCGCGGGCTCGGTGCTCGACACCGCTTCGATTCGGCTCGCGGTACTCGACATCGCCGTTTCGGCCCCGGCGCAGCTCTGCATCCGATCGGGCTATCTCGCGCTGCGCGAGGTCGCGGGCTTCTTCGGCTTCGACTATGACGATTCGCCCGCGCCCGACGATCCGATCAGCGTGGTGCGCGACGAGTTCGACGAGCTCTACGACAAGCTCGTGGCGGCCGGCTTGCCCGTACGCACCGATCGTGACCAGGCGTGGCGCGACTTCGCCGGTTGGCGCGTCAACTACGACCGCGTGCTCATCACATTGGCGGGTTTCGTGATGGCTCCGTACGCGCCGTGGGTGTCCGATCGCTCTCCGATCGAGCCACTTACGCACTACACGTTCGGCCGGCGTCGCGTCGAGATGTCCCGTCGCGCGCAGCGTTGAGGAGCCAGGCGAGGAACAGGTCGACGCCGGCGATCGCGTGGAGCGTACGGACCGAGTTGAAGACCTCGAACGCGTGGTGCGCGCCCCGAAGCTCCACGTAGACGACCGGCTCCCGGCTCGTTGCACGAAGCGCCGAGACAAATGCCCGTGCCTGCTCGACCGGCGCAAGCGTGTCGAGGTCGCCGTGCACGACGAGGGCCGGCGGCGCGTCGGCTCGCACCCGGAAGAGCGGCGACGCATTCCGGAACACGTCGGGTGCCTCGGCGAGCGTCCGTTTCACCACCCGGCGCTCGAGAAGCGCCTGCAGGCCGACGTTGCGGCGCATGGTCCCCGTCCAGTCGAAGACACCATAGAACGGAATCATCGCCTTCACCGACGTGTCGACGCCCTCGAACCCCGGCTGGAACTCCGGATCGTTCGCGGTCAGTCCCATGAGGGCAGTGAGATGACCGCCGGCCGAGCCACCCGTGACGACGACGAAGTCGGGATCGCCGCCGTATTGCGCGATGTTGTCGCGGATCCACGCCAGCGCGCGTTTGCAGTCGACCAGGTGGTCGGGCCAGGTCGCACGCGGCGAGAGGCGATAGTTGATCGCGACGCAGACCCAGCCTCGCGACGCGAGGTGGTACATCAGCGGCAGCCCCTGCTGATCCTTGCGGCCGACGACCCACGCGCCGCCGTGAATCTGCAGCAGTACCGGGGCGCCGGCCTCGACGTCGTCGCCGTGGTAGACGTCGAGGCGGTGGCGACGGGTGCCGTCGTCGACGTACTGCAGGTTGCTGATGCGCCGTACGCCGCGCCGCTCGAAGCTGAACGGTCGGAGCACGCGGCTCCATCTGATGCGGCGACCGGCGAGCTCGAGCGTCGAGTCGAGGTCGGCGTCCCAATGGGGGCCCAATCCGTCCTCCAACGCGGCGACGAAGACCCGGTCGGTCTGAACCGCGCCTTTGACACTTGCCGCGAGTCCGAACAACGACGCGAGCGTGATCCCGAGCGCGACCCAACCAGGCCACGCGTCCAGTGCGCCGAACGCGATGAACCCGATCGTCGCGGCTCCCTGCCACAGCAGGTGGATCGGCGCCAGCTCCGTGGTGGTCCACGCCGCGAAGAAACCGACGACCGTCAGCCACGGCGGTCGATGCGGTGGCCGGAACGAGACGAGGGTCCACAGTCCGCCCCAAACGGCGACCGCGAGGAAAGTCCAGGACACGCCCACGTCTCAGTGTCGCGCGGCGCAAGTGGGATTCTCGTGCCGTGCGCCCCCAATCAGAGGTCGTCGAAGATCCACTTCTCCCGGATGTTCGGCGCGTCCCGGCGAATAAACCATTCGGCTCCGAAAGCCTGCCGAAAGGCGTCGAGCGGCATCGCCAGGAAGAACGACTCGGCGGGGATCTGGCTGGCGTGAGCAGCCATGGCTTCGCGCTTGCGGTCGACGAAATCGCGGACGTCGACGGTTGTGGTGATCATCGCTTCGGGCGAGCCGAAGTCGTCCATCTGCGCGGCATCGGGCGCGTCCGAGGTGTCGGGCATCTCGCCGGCGCGCTGCTCGATGAGGGTGCGGATGTAGTCACGATTCATCGTTGATTCGTACACGCGTCTCGTGCCCGCGAGCTCGGCCGCACGCACGCCGACCCGATGTACCTGCACATGGTCCGGATGCCCGTAGCCGCCGTGGTTGTCGTACACGGTGAGCACGTCGGCGCCCTCTTCACGGAGGACCTTTGCGAGGCGACCCGCGGCCTCCTCGACGTCGGCGCGCGCGAACGTGCCCTCGTCGTCGTTCGTGGACTCGCCCGCCATCCCCGAATCGCGGTAGCCGAGGAACTCGACGCGGTCGACGCCCAGGACCGCGGCCGCGGCGTGCTGCTCGGCGACTCGCCGCTCGGTGAGGGTCTCGCCCGGATCGAGCGCATCGGGCGCATGCTCGCCCAGTTCGCCCCTCGTGGCGACGACGAGCACCACGCGATGTCCTTCGGCTTTCGCACGGGCCATGGTGCCGGCGGTTGCAATCGACTCGTCGTCGGGGTGCGCGTGGAAGGTCACGAGGGTGAAGGGCACGGGCGCCTCCCGGGTTCGGGGTGGCTTGTGGCAGGGTATCTATGACGTTAGCGTCAGTCTTCGATCGGTTCTGAGGCATCCGGGGGGAAGCATGCGAGCGCGAATCCTGATGGTCGGTGTGGCAATCGCGCTCGTCGCGGCCGCGTGCGGCAACTCCGGATCGTCGGGCAAGACGTCGTCGACAATTCCCGTGGGTGGGTCGACGGCGAGCAGCATCGACCCGAATAGCTTGAAGCAGCACCTGCCGGTGACGGCACCCGGCGTCACCGACACCGAGATCCGGGTCGCGGCGGTCTTGACCGAGACCAACCCGATCGGGGCGACGTTCTCGCCCGTCGCTGACGGCATCAACGCGTATTTCAAGATGATCAACGACGGCGGGGGCCTGTACGGCCGACAGCTGAAGCTCACGAACGTGCACGACGACCAGCTCGGACAAAACGCGCAGGCGGTGCAGGCGAGCCTCTCGAGCGACAAGGCGTTCGCGACCTTCGTGGCGAGCATCCTGTTCACCGGCGCCAAGGCACTGGCCCGAGCGAACCAGCCGACGTTCATCTGGAACATCAATCCGGAGTTCGCCGGTAAGAACAACATGTTCGCCGACAAGGGCGCGCTGTGCTTCAAGTGCCCGGGCCACATCCTTCCCTGGATCGCCAAGCAGCTCGGGGCCACGAAGGTCGGCATCATCGCCTATGGCGTGTCCGCCGAGTCCACTGACTGTGCCGACGGCATACAAGCATCGTTCGCGAAGTACCCCACCGCGAAGGTCGTGTACGAGGACAAGTCACTTCCGTTCGCGGCAGGCCTCGCCGCCCAGGTCACCGCGATGAAGAACGCGGGGGTGACGTTGATCGGCACGTGTATCGACGGGAACGAGTCGTTCACGCTCGGCAAGGAGATGCAACGCCAGGGCATGCAGGCGGTTCAGGAGCTTCCCTTCGGGTACGACCCCGACTTCGTTGCCAAGAACGCCGACGTGTTCGAGAACGCAATCGTGAGCCCCCAGTTCGTGGCCTTCGAGCATCAGCCGCGGATTCCCGAGATCCAGAAGCTCTACGAGTGGGCGCAGAAGATCGGGAAGCCGGTCAAAGAGCTCACCGCGGGAGGATGGATCATCGCCGACGAGTTCGTTACCGGCTTGAAGCTGGCCGGCCCGAGCTTCTCGCAGCAGAAGGTGATCGACGCGCTCAATACGCTCACCTCGTACACCGACAACGGGTTCATCCAGCCGATCGACTGGACGAAGCAGCACCAGGAGCCGCTCGGGCATCCCGAGGCGCAGTCCAAGCTGGACTGCGGGAACTTCGTGAAGGTGACGGCCGGAAAGTTCG
Organism: Actinomycetota bacterium; assembly: GCA_030839005.1. Taxonomy (GTDB): domain Bacteria; phylum Actinomycetota; class Acidimicrobiia; order IMCC26256; family PALSA-610; genus PALSA-610. The sequence continues at coordinate 6,585 of JAUZEM010000207.1, forward strand.
TGCCTTTGTACGCCGAGCCCGACAAGCCGTGGGTGTGCTTCAACCGCACCGACCCGACCGTCGACAACCCGCAACATCTGAGCTTCGTGACCCCGTAGCGCCGCCGGCCATGCGCGCCCCGGCCACCATCGATCCTGGAGCACCGACGACGTGGAGGAGTTGATCAGCCGGATCTTCGTGGGAATGAGCTACGGCAGCGTGTACGCGCTCCTTGCCGTCGGGCTCGTGCTGACCTACAAGACGTCCGGTGTCTTCAACCTCGCGTACGGTGCGCAGGCCTTTGTGTCGGGTGCGATCTACTACGACCTGCGAGTTCGACACGACTGGCCCATCCCGACCGCGCTGTTGATTGCGGTGTTCATCGTCGCGCCGCTGCTCGGCCTGGTCCTCGATCGCGGGTTGTTTCGCTATCTGCGCAACGCAAGCGCGATCGCGAAGCTCGTCACGGCGCTCGCGCTGCTCGTCGCGATCCCACAGATCCTGAAGCTGTGGTTCGGTCAGAACCCGGCCGCCGGGACGCAGGGCATCGTTCCGAAAGGCGACACCTCGTACAACCCGTTCGGAGACGTCTTCGTCAGCCGCAACGACCTCGCGACGATTCTCGTGACGCTCCTCGCGGTGGTCGCGCTGACATTGCTGTTCCGTTACACCTCCTTGGGACTTCAGATGCGCGCGGTCGTGGAGAGCGCCCGGCTGACGGAGCTCGCAGGTATCAACGCCGATCGCGTGAGCACGGCATCTTGGGTGCTGTGCAGCTTCCTCGCCGGTCTCGCCGGTGTGTTGCTCGCGCCGCTGTTCTCGGCCGTCTCCGACCTGAACTACACGACGCTCGTAGTCGTCGCGATCTCCGCCGCGGCCGTCGCGTCGTTGTCGAGCATCCCGATGGCATTCGTGGGCGGGCTCGGTCTCGGCATCCTGCAGCAGATCCTCGACCGCTACCTCCCGACGGGGAGCGTTCTCGCCAGCAACATTCGTCCGGCGCTCCCGTTCATCGCGTTGTTCCTCGTGCTGATCTTCTCGCCCGCCCTGCGGGGCCGGCGGGAACTGGCCGATCCGCTGGCCGGAGTCGATCCGCCGCCTCCCGCGCTCGCGGCGACGGTGCGAAGCCCCGTGTTGACCAACGCGACGCGCATCTTCGGGGTGGTCGTCGGTCTCGCGGCCGCGTACTACATCTTCTTCCACGCAAGCGGGCAGTGGCTCGACATCGCGATCCGGGCCACGATCTTGGCGATCATCTTCCTCTCGATCACCGTCATCACCGGGATGGCGGGGCAGATCTCACTGTGCCAGGCGACGTTCGCGGGCATCGGCGCGTGCGCGACTGCGCAGCTCGCCACGCGCTTCGGGATGTCAGTGCTCGTCGCCATGGTGGTCGCCGCCGCGTTGAGCGCCCTGATCGGCGCGTTGCTGGCGATCCCGGCACTGCGTCTCGGCGGCATCTTCCTTTCCCTGGCGACGTTCGCGTTCGCGCTCTTCTTCGACAACGTGATGGCGCGGTTCGACTGGGTCGGTGGGGGCGTCGTGCCGGAGGAGGCGCCCCGGCCGACGATTGGGTTCATCAACTTC
>JAUZEM010000231.1 GCA_030839005.1 Actinomycetota bacterium
GGTGGCGCTGAAACTGGCGGTCACACGGTCGACCCAGGCACGAGTCGGCCTCTGCGTCGCACTACGAGGACCGACGGAGCGCGTGCTTCAGAACGGTGAATCGATCACGCTGGCGCGCGGAACCGCGACCGTCGTCTACCTCCCGCCCGCGGGCGCGCCATCTCTTCCCGTCGCGTTCAGCGATCCGGTCAGGGGGTCGGTGACGATGGTCGCGTCGGCCGGACCTCTGAGGCTGCGCATCACGCCCACTCCGTCGAACAACCGGCTTTGCGGCTGAGCCACACGACCCGTCGAGCCCGCCCGACCGCCGAGTGACCTACCATCCAAACCCCGCGCCCGTAGCTCAGTTGGATAGAGCGACGGCCTTCTAAGCCGTGGGTCGCAGGTTCGAATCCTGCCGGGCGCGCGCTGTGATGTCGCGAGACATCCCGGACGTTCCGAACCCTCATTGGGGTGCTTCCGGCCCCCTCCGGCTGGGCCCGTTCACACTCCGTTCACTTTCGCGACCAGCCGGCGATACGCGTCGCGGCGAACCTCGTCGAGGTGCGAGTCCGTGTCGGCTGTGAGTTCGTGGAACGCGCGAATACCGCGGTTCATGCCGTGCTCCAGGTCGAGCCGCGACTCGACGGCCGCTTCGCGTTGCTCGACGAGCACTGGGACAACGAGCCGCCGGCCGCAACCAGCCGATACGTGGACGGCTTCGGGAACTTCTGCCGGCGCGTGAACGTGCCCGCCGGCGAGTCGGTGTTGCGCTACTCAGCGGTGGTGGAGCTCGCCGGAGAGCCCGACCCGGTGTCTCGGTACGCCCGGGAGCTTTCCCCATCGGAGCTCCCCGACGACACGCTCGCGTTCACGCTGCCGAGTCGGCTGTGCCCGTCCGACGAGCTCGGGACCGAGGCGTGGGACCTCTTCGGAAATGTGACGCCGGGATGGCAACGGGTCCAGGCCATCTGTGACTGGGTGCACGAACAGATCACGTTCGGTTACGGCACGAGCACCTCGGTGAGCACCGCGAAGGACGTTCTCGTGGCGCGCCAAGGAGTGTGCCGTGACTTCGCTCACCTCGCGGTGACGTTCTGTCGTGCGCTGAATATTCCGGCCCGGTACACGTTCGGATACCTGCCCGACATCGGCGTCGTTCCGCCCGAGGATCCCATGGACTTCTGCGCGTGGATGGAAGTCTCTTTGGATGGCGCCTGGTGGACCTTCGATCCTCGCAACAACGAACCACGAGTGGGGCGGGTGCTCATCGGCCGCGGGCGTGACGCGCTCGACGTCGCGATGGTGACGACGTACGGCGCCGTGGAGCTCCTCTCGATGAACGTGTGGGCCGACGAGGTCGTCAGTTGACATCGACACTCCTGGAGACCTCGGGTGCCGGCTGCGCGGTCGAGCAACGCGTCCATTACGACTACTCGAAACCGGTTCGGAATCTCCGTCAGCGTCTCGTAGTGGTGCCTCCGCCCCGGCACGGTCGGCAGCATCGGATCGACTGGAGTGTCGACATACGAGGCGCCGATGCCGAGATCGTGCGCACCACGCGCGACAGCTTTGGGAACGTACGAATCGACATCGGAGTACCCGAGGTGAGGTCGTGGATCGAGTTCGAGGTCCGCACCACCATCGCATTTCGCGACGACCAGACGTCCGCGCGCGTTCGACCCGACCCCCGCTATGCGCGCGCTACGAGACTGACCGCGCGTGACGACGCGATCGCGCTCCTCCTGACGGGCTGCGATCGCAAGGAACCCGGTCTGATCTGCGCGCAAGTGCATCGAGCGCTGACCTACGAGCACGGCATCACCGACGTGCACACGACCGCGGCAGATGCGCTGGCCGGGAGCAGGGGCGTGTGCCAGGACTACGCGCACTTGATGGTGGCCGCATGTCGTCTGGCCGGCATCCCTGCTCGTTACGTATCCGGGCATCTCATCGGTGAAGGCGGGAGCCACGCGTGGGTCGAGGTTCTGCACCACGACCACGACAACCCGGATACGTGGATTGCGGAAGCGTGGGATCCAACGAATTGCCGAAGGACCGACGACAGCTACATCACGATCGCAACCGGTCGCGACTATTCAGATGTCGCGCCGATGTCGGGCACGTTCGACGGGCGGGCGCGCGGACGGCTGACCGTCCAAAAACACGCACGAACCCGGCTCGTTTGAACCGACCCGAACTCAGGCCACGTTGGCCGGCGCGGCAGCGAGACCAAGGGCGGTTTGCGCGTTGTGGCGCATGCGGGCGAACACGACCATGAGGATCACGATGGCGGCGATCGCGGTCGTGAGCAGCCAGCCGTTGGAGACCCCGAGCAATCCGAGTGAAGAGATCACCAGAACCGCCACGAGGACGGGCCGGATGTAGCGGTCGGCGCTCCTGGACGAGAAGTGCGCGCCCAACATGACTGCCGGTATCGCTCCGAGGAGCACGCTGCTGATGATCGAGAAGTCGAGCGTGCCGAACAGGTAGTGGCCGATCGCGGCCGCGCCGACCAGTGGGATCGCCTGGATGAGGTCGGTGCCGACCATCTCCTTCGACGAGAGCTTCGGGTACATCAGCATCAGCATCACGATGATCAGAGAGCCCGATCCGACCGACGTCATCCCGACGACCAGGCCGCCGAGCGCGCCGACGATGAGCGTCGGGACAGGACGCACCAGCGCCGAGTCCATCATTTCTGTGACCCGCATTTCGTTGCGCACTGCCTGCAGCACGAGCTTCGCGAGGATCGCGCCCGCGGCGACGAGCAGCACCCAACCCAGGATCTGCTTGACCGTATGCTGATTGCTCGTCCCGATGACTTCGTCGAGAAGGTACGCGCCGGCAAACGCGCTCGGGACCGACCCGATGATCAGCCATCGCACCAGGCGCCAGTTCACCGTCCGGCGCCTCACGTGGATGCTCCCGCCGAACGGTTTCAACACGAGCGAGGTCACGACATCCGCGGATACGGCGGTACCGGGGTTGACTCCGAACACCAAGACCAGCACCGGCGTCATGAGCGCTCCGCCGCCCATGCCCGTGAGTCCGATCACGAATCCCACGATTAGCCCGGCCGCGGTCTTGTAGAGATCCAGATGCATTCGCTGTCCTCGCCCGCGCCCCTTACAAGATCCTCAGGTAACTGTCAGTCTCGAACGTTGTCAAGCCGGCCGGTCGACAAAGCGCGCGACGCGGTCCACTGGACGCTCGGTTCAGTGAGGAGGCCGCGCGACGACCGTATTGAGCGGAGGCGCGCGTGAACAAACGGGCGAGCGGTTGGGTCACGCGGTGAACGGGTACCCAAATTTCTTGCCCGGAAAGGAGCATCGAATGGAGATCTACACGTACCGCATAGACATCTTGGCGCCCGCCACTGGCGCGACGCTG
>JAUZEM010000239.1 GCA_030839005.1 Actinomycetota bacterium
CGTCGGCGCAGCCGCACCCGACCGGACGGAAGCATCGTGCCTCTCGCCGACCAGGACCGCGGCCAGTGGGACGCCGAGCTCATCGCCGAGGGAATCGACATCGCACAGGCTGCGCTCGCGTGCGATCAACTCGGCGAATACCAGGCACAAGCGGCGATCGCCGCGCTCCATGCCGACGCGCCGCGTGTCGAGGAGACCGACTGGGTCCAGATCGTGGAGTGGTACGACGAGCTGCTTCGGTTCGCCGACACGCCGATCGTTCGGCTCAACCGCGCGGTCGCGGTCGGCGAGGCGGACGGCGCGCCCGCAGGACTGGCGGCACTGGCCGAGGTCGACGAACACGTCCCGCGGCGCGAAGCGGTCGCCGCGTACCTCCACGAGAAGAACGGCGATCTCGAACTCGCGGCCCGCCTTTATGCCAATGCAGCTCGCAACGCACCCAACCTCGCAGAACGCGACCATCAGACGCGCCAAGCCGCGCGACTCAACCAGCACCTGCAACACCACAGATGACCTCGGCGGCCGTGAAGATTGGCCGCCCCGGTCACGCCAACGCGCCCGCGATGATGTCGCCGATCGCTTCGTGCTCGGTCAGGAATCCGTCGTGCCCGGCGATCGACTGCACCACCTCGACCCCTTTGTTGCGCGGGATCAGATCGGCAAGCTCGTTCTGCAGGCGCAAGGGGTAGAGACGATCACTGGAGATGCCCGCGATCGTCACGTCCGCGGTCACCCGGGCAAGGGCGTCGGCCACGCCTCCGCGGCCGCGGCCGACGTCGTGATGGTTCATCGCCCGCGACAACACGATGTAGCTGTTGGCGTCGAAGCGGTGCGCGAGCTTCTCGCCGTGGTATTCGAGATACGACTCGACGGTGTACAGGCCGCCTTCGAACGGATGCTCGTCGTTCTGGTGCCCGCGATTGAAGCGTTGCGCGAGCTCGAGCTCGGAGCGGTACGAGACCTGCCCGATACCGCGCGCGATCGACAGGCCCCGCCAGGGTCCTTCGGTCGAGTTGTAATAGTCGCCGCCGTTGAAATGCGGGTCGGCTTCGATCGCTCGAATCTGGAGAGAGCACAACGCGATCTGTTCCCCCGTCGCCGCCGCGCCGCACGCGATGATCGCCGCCCGCGGTACGCGTTCGGCGTACTTGACGGTCCATTCGATCGCGCGCTGGCCGCCCATCGAGCCGCCGACGACCGAGTACCAACGCGCGATGCCGAGGTGATCGGCCAGGGCCGCCTCGACGGCGACCTGGTCGCGGATCGTCGTGATCGGGAATCGAGACCCGTACGGTTGGCCCGTCTCGGGGTCAATCGACGCGGGCCCGGTCGTTCCCTGACAACCGCCGAGAACGTTGGGACACAGAACGAAGAACCGATCGGTGTCGATCGCGCGTCCCGGCCCGATCAACGGGTCCCACCAACCGAGTTGGGAGTGGCCGGGCTCCGCCGGACCGGCGGCGTGACTGTCCAAGGACAGTGCGTGCAGCACGAGGATCGCATTCGACGCGTCGGCGTCGAGACTCCCCCACGTCTCGTACGCGACCGTGACCGACGACAACGCACCGCCGGCGCGCAGCGCGAGCGGACGATCGGTGAACAACGTCGCGAACTGCCGGCGTCCGGGTGGATCGCCTGACCTCCACGCACCTGTGACCGGCGGTTCGCCCGTCATTGCATCTCGGTCGCGTCCACACCCGGCCCGATCAGGACGACTTCGCGGCGCGCAATCCGGCGTCGAGGTCGGCGAGGATGTCGTCGAGGGTCTCGATGCCGACCGAGAGCCGCACGAGACCGGGCGTCACGCCGGTGGTCAGTTGCTCGCCCGGCTCGAGCTGACTGTGCGTCGTGCTCGCGGGGTGGATCGCCAGGCTGCGGACGTCGCCGACGTTTGCGAGATGACTGAACAGCTCGAGACTGTCGATGAAGTTGCGGCCCGCGTCGATGCCACCCTTCAGCTCGAACGCGATGATCGCGCCCTTCCCGTTCGGCAGGTATTTGTCGGCGCGCGCCTTCCACTTGCTCGAATCCAGGCCCGGATACGCGACCCACTCGACCTCATCGCGGTCTTCGAGCCACTGCGCGACCGCGAGCGCATTCTGCGAATGCCGCTCCATGCGCAGGCTCAACGTCTGCAGCCCCTGCAGGAACAGGAACGAATTGAACGGCGCAATGGCCGCGCCAATGTCGCGGAGGTACTGCAAACGGCACTTCAACACGAACATTGCCGGACGAAGCTCGGGCGGAAGCTCCGCGAAGACGAGACCGTGGTAGCTCGGGTCGGGCTCGGTGAATCCCGGGAACCGCCCGCTGCCGGGGTAGTCGAACGCTCCGCCGTCGACGATGACACCGCCGATCGACGTGCCGTGACCGCCGATGAACTTCGTCGCGCTGTGCACCACGACATCGGCGCCGAGGCGCAGCGGCTGCAGCAGCGCCGGACTCGCCAGCGTGTTGTCGATCACGAGCGGGATCTTGTTGTCGTGCGCGATCTTCGAGATGCCCTCGAAGTCGAAGATGTCGCCCTTCGGGTTGCCGATGCTCTCGCCGTAGAACGCTTTGGTGTTCGGGCGGATCGCCTTCTTCCAGGCCGCGAGGTCGTCGGGGTCGTCGATGAACGAGACCTCGATGCCGAGCTTGGGGAACGTGTAGTGGAGCTGGTTGTACGTGCCGCCGTACAGGGACGCGCTGGAGACGATGTGGCCACCGTTTTCCGCGAGGTTCAAAAGGGCGATCGTCTGGGCCGCCTGTCCGCTCGCGGTGGCGAGCGCGCCGACACCGCCTTCGAGCGACACCATGCGCTGCTCGAACGCGTCCTGCGTCGGGTTCATGATCCGCGTATAGATCATGCCGAGCTCTTCGAGACCGAAGAGTGCTGCCGCGTGCTGCGTGTCACGGAAGACGTACGAGGTCGTCTGGTAAATGGGCGTCACTCGCGCGCCGGTGGTGGGATCCGGCTCGGTGCCGGCGTGGACGAGTCGGGTCTCGAGGCCCCAAGCTTGGTCAGACATGCTCCCCGTTCCTTTTGCGCTTCGACTGGGCGTCTCCGGTCGGCGCCACGGTACGTCCCGATTCCCGACGAGTCCAGTAGGGATTCGCCAGTAGGGATTCGCACGTCCGGAATCGCCCCGGAGGCAGTCGGAGGCTGGATCCGGAAATTTTTGAAGAGGGGGTTTGGACCAATCCGAGCTCGGGTAGCACACCAAACGAGTCCGCGTTCACCGACCCCCGCACGGTGTGTCCGGGCTCCCTGCAGCACCGGTCCGGGAACGTCGAGGATCGCCGCCCGACCTCGACGTTCCCCCCGGTCGGCTGCATCTCGTGGGCAGTACCG
>JAUZEM010000248.1 GCA_030839005.1 Actinomycetota bacterium
GCGCGGGCCAGCTGGGCAACGGCACCACCGTCGACTCGGCGACGCCGGTCGTGGTGACGGGCCTGAGCACCGCGAACGCGATCAGCACCGGCCAGTTCCATGCGTGCGCGTTGTTGGCCGACGGCACGGCCAAATGCTGGGGCTACAACTTCTACGGCGAGTTGGGCAACGGCACCACCACCGACTCGTCGACGCCGGTCACCGTGACCGGCCTCTAGTTGTAATCCCTACGGACGTCGTCGAGCCGGTCGGCTGAGAGAAGCAATCCCTCGGAACGGACCGCGTCTTTCCATCGATCCCCAAGAGGTCGTCGCGGGGCGGATTAGCGCCAAAATACGCGCCTTCCCTCGCCGAGTCGCCGGGTTAGCTCAGCTGGCAGAGCAGCTGATTTGTAATCAGCAGGTCGTCGGTTCGAATCCGACACCCGGCTCTCATGAAATCGCAGGTCATGCGGTATGGGATCGGCGATGCTCACTCGTCGCGACGGGGTTTTATGGCGCGTCTATGGCACGCGACGCGCGCTGCGTTGCGTCAGGCCGTCAACCCGTTCGGCGAGTGCGCGCAATGAAGAGGATCCTGGCGTCTGCCGGTGGGACCGGGCGGAACGCGGTGGCAGGGACGCTCGGTCCGAGCGTGCAGGAGAACATGCGTTTCGAGGTCATGCCTCCGACGCCTCGCCCTGCGGCCCAGCGTCTCGCCGCCCAAGCGGGAAGCACCAGACTTGCGCGTTCGAGTCGGCTCGATGGCGAGGTCAGACGCCGCAGGAGTGCGGTCGTCACGCCGAAGGGCGGGTTGGCCACCACCTTGAACGACCGTCGAGGGAGCCGCAGGTCCACGGCATCGGCGCGCACGACGGTGACCGGGAGGTCGGCGAAATGAGCTCGCAATAGCGAGACCCGGCGCGGATGCAGCTCCACGGCAACGACGGATGCGCCGGCTCGCACCAACTGAGTCGTGATCGCGCCCGCGCCGGCGCCCACGTCGACGACCAGATCCCCCGGCCTTACATCGGCGGATTCGACCAGCCGAACTGCCCAACGCTTATCGAGCTGGTGCCATCCCCAGCGGCCGGCGTTGCCGGCCACGGAGCATCAGCGTCATCGTCATTTCGCTACTTTTCACCGTGGCGACCGCGACGCGCCAACGATTTTAGGATCGCGAGCGCGTGACCCGGATTCCCGTCCGTCGCACGGCTCGTCTGATGGGCCGAAATCGACGAGGGCACGGCCGGGTGAGCTGCGAGGCTGGGAGCGTGAACGACAAGCAGCGATTCCAACTGGCCGCCGGCGTTGGCTTGCGCACGGTCGTGCTCGTTGAAGGGATCAGCGACCAGTTCGCGCTGGAAGCGCTCGCCGAGCGCGGTGGTCGAGATCTTCACGCTGACGGCATTTCCATCGCGCCAATGGGCGGCGCGACTCGAACCTCAGTCGTGCCGGCATGGAATCGTTAGGTTTCTACGTGTGCGTCGCGGACCTGGAGGACGAGCTGATCCGCTCCCTCGGTGCCGCCGCCGTGGAAGAGGTCGTCGCCGCTCAGGGTGAGCTTGGATCGTTCCGCACCCTCCAGAAGCAAGCTGCGCACCAAGGACGGACGAATGAGCAGCAGCTTCGGCGTTTCATGGGCACCCGCGGCGGCCGGAAGATCCATTACGCCCGCCTGCTCGTCGACGCGCTGGATCTCACGAGAATGCCTCGGCCCCTTGATCGTGTGCTTGCTCATGTCTGAGGCGTCGTCTGATTCCGAGCGCATCCGCCGTCGTGCGCCGGCAGGGCGCTCCGGCGCTCCCTCGGGAACGAGAGGGTACGGTTCGGGTCGCCGGCGGTGTTGCCGACGCCGAGCGACGGACGACTCCCATTCCGGGTCGGGAGACCGAATGAGCCAGTTGGAAGCCAGTGCACCGGAGCGCACCCGGGTCGCCCTCGTCAACGACTACGAGATCGTGCTGCGCGGCCTGGAAGCCATGTTGCGTCCTTTTCGCGATCGCATCGAGGTCGTCGAGCTCGACGTAGAGGAGAATCCCGACGAGCCGGTCGACGTCGCGCTGTTCGACACGTATGGGCATCCGCGCCTCGGGCTCGACCGCGTCGCGGATCTCGCGCGCTCTCCACACGTGCGAGCGGTTGCCGTCTACACGTGGTCGTTCGCGCCGGAGCGTTTCGACGCGGCCCGAGCCGCCGGAGCGCGCGGTGTGCTCGCGAAGTCGATGTCGGCCGAGGCGCTCGTCGAGGCGCTCCAGCAGATCGGGCGCCAGGAAGAATTCGTGAGCGCGCGTTTCGGAAGATCGGTGCGCCAGCCGTGGCCCGGCCACGATCTCGGACTGACGTTGCGCGAGGGCGAGGTCGCGCTCTTTCTCGCGCAAGGTCTGCGCAATCGCGACATCGCGAGTGCGCTCTGGGTCAGCGAGAACACAGTGAAGACACATCTCAAGTCCATCTTCCAGAAGACCGCGGTCAGGTCGCGTGCCGAGGCCATCGTGCGCATCTCACGCGACGCCAGCTTCAGTCCCAAGCGTCACGAACACCGCGGTGCGACTGAGCCCTCGAAGCGTTCGCCCAAGGGAACACATCCGTCGCGGTGACGTGCCGCAACTACGTCGCGATCCGAGGATGCTTGTATTTGGTGCGCGGAGCGAGCAGGATCGTGTGTCGATGAAGGCATCAGAGCTGTCCGCACACGAAC
>JAUZEM010000264.1 GCA_030839005.1 Actinomycetota bacterium
CTCCGCCGCCCCGCCGGGAACGCGGGACAGCGACCAGCGCATCCTGCTCTGGCAGCTGTCGCTCTCGGGCTCTGACTGGAATGCGTCGGGGCCGCCCGTCGCCCCCGCCCTCGCGACGCCCGAGGCCGTCGTGCTCGACCAGGACTCCACCGGAACGGTCTGGGTGGCCTACACCGACGACAACGGCGGCGGCGGCCGGCGGGTGCTCGTCGCCCACTCGACGTCGGACATCAGTCACTTCACCGCTCCGGCCTCGCCGGGTGTTGACGGATCCGAGGACCTGAGCGACGATGACGTAGTAGCGATCGCGGCCTACGGAGACCGCATCGGCCTACTCTGGAGCAACCAGACACGCGGATCGTTCGTCTTCGCCAGCCGACCGGCGGGATCCGGGACAACGACATGGGTCGGACAGACGGTGCTGCAAGGGGCGTTCGAATCCGACGACCACCTCAGCCTCAAGTCGCCGCACGATGGAAGCGGGCGTTTGTACGCGTTGGTAAAGACATCCTTGAACGACTCGCGGGCCGCGCCCGACGCTCCCCAGATGCTGTTGCTCGAGCTGGGCGACGACGGCGCGTGGCGCTCCTATCCTGTGTGGACGATCGCCGATCGCGTCACGCGACCGCTGCTCCTGCTCGTGCCCAGTCGCAACGTCGCGCTGGTCTTCGCATCGTCGCCCTGCTGCGCCGGTGGAGTCGTCTACGAGAAGTCGACGAGCATGACGGCACCCGCGTTCGCACCCGGCCTGGGCTCGCCCTTCATCCACACCTCCGAGGATCTGCACCTGAACAACCCGACCTCGACGAAACAGCCCCTCGACCCACAGATGGGCATCGTCGTGGTCGCATCCGACGACCACACGCGTACCTACGCAACCGGCGTCGCGCCGCTCCCGCGGGCCAAGCCGTGAACCGATTCCCCAAGGAGCTACCGAGCTCATGAGCGACTGGTACGCATTCGACATCCACGGCGCGGCCACCATGCGCGTCGAGAAGAGCGCCCCCACCTCGGCGCTGCTGCACGACATGTTCGAGCCGTTTCTCTGTGCGGACAGCGGCGACGCCGACCTGACGGTGAGCGCGCGTCGCGAGCCGATGCTCAATGCATCCGACGCCGACACCGACTACCGCTACACGAGCAACGCGATCGAGTTCACCCAGAGCGGCGTGCAGATCGTCGTCGACGGAGATGGCTACCGCGTGAGCGGTACGCGCGAGCTGCTCGTGGTCGTGCTGCCGCTGCTCGACCGGATCCTCGTTCGTCGCAGCATCGCGATGGTGCACGCCGCGACGTTCGTCTGGGGCGGTCGTGGTGTGATCATGCCCGCCTGGGGCGGCACCGGCAAGACGAGCACGATCGCGAAGCTGATGCGGCGCGACGACGTCGCCTTCCTCGGCGACGACTGGGCGTTCCTCAGCCAGGACGGTCGTCTGCTCGGCTACGCCAAGCCGATGACCATCAAGCCGCACCACCGCACCATCTATCCGCACCTCTTCGCGAAGACGCGCAAGCCGCTCATCCCGACGCGCCTCTCGCGCCCGCTCGGTCGACTGACGTCCGCCGTGCACCCGTTCCTGACGCAGCATCCGGAGCTCGCCCGGGTCGCGCGGCGCTACTCGCCGGAGCATCACACCGTCACGGCGAAGGTCGCCTTCCCGAACGGCAGGATGGCCACCGAGGCGCCGCTCGGCGCGGCGGTCTTCGTCGAGCGCTACGACGCGCACACGACGGTGCTGGACGAGATGGACAGCGAGAGCATGACCGCCCGCCTCACCGGCAACTTCTTCGCCGAGGCGCCCGAGCCGTCGAAGGAGATCATCGCCGCGCTGGGCGCGACCGGCATGGTGCCGCTCGGAGCCGCCTTCTCGGAGAAGGACGCGATCATCGCGAGCGGACTCGGCAGCCTCCCCTGCCGCCTGATGCGCGTGCCGCGCGACATCAATGCCGATCAGGCCTCGGACATCATCGTGCAGAACCTGGCCAGGGTCATGGAAGCCGTGCATGTCTGAGCCGGGCCCGAGCACTCCCGCGATGCTCGACCTGACGGTCGTCATCCCGGCGCGGAACGCAGAGGACATCCTCGAGGAGTGCCTGACGTCGATCGCCGCGTCGGGGCCCGCCGAGATCATCGTCGTCGACGGGAACTCGACCGATCGCACGGTCGAGATCGCCCGCCGCTACGCGCAGCAGATCCTGAACGACGAGGGCAAGGGGCTTCCCGCTGCCCGCCTGATGGGCGCGCAGGCGGCGAAGTCGCCCCTGATCGCGCTGATCGACGCGGACGTCGTGCTGCACCCGGGCGCGCTGCGCGAGCTCGTCGCGGAGTACCAGCGCGACGGCTACGACGCGCTGCAGGCGGGGCTGCTCAGCGAGTCGGGCTCCGGCTACTGGGGCCAGGCGCTCGTCCACCATCACCGCACCGGCCGCAGCAAGGGCTGGTTCGGCCTCGTGGCCACGATCATCGGCCGAGACACGCTGCTCCAGCACGGGTTCGACGCGGCCTTCATGTCGGGTGAGGACATCGAGTTCCGCTGGCGGCTCGCGCGGGCCGGCCTCAAGCTCGGCGTCTCGAGCAAGACGATCGTCGCGCACCGCTTCGGCGACACCTTCGACTTCGCGAAGGGGCAGTGGCTCGCCGACGGGCACGGCCTCGGCCGTATGGTCACCAAGCATCCGCTGCGGGGCGCGCGACTGATCGCGCTGCCGCTCGCGGCCGCCGGCCGCGGCTCCATGCTCGCGCTGATCCGCCGAGAACCCCGCTGGCTCCCCTACTACGCCCTCTTCGCCGCCTACAACTACGTCGGCATGGGCTCGGAGATCGGGCGGAGGCTCACCGCACGGTGAGCCAGACGCCGGAGACCGCCCGGCCGCGTCCGACGGAGGAACGGACCGGAAGCCCGGCCGCCGCGACCGGC
>JAUZEM010000288.1 GCA_030839005.1 Actinomycetota bacterium
GACGAGGACGCGTCCTTGCTCCTCGATGCGATATCCGACGGTCGGGCCTTGGTGGGTGACCTTCGCCGCTCGGATCGTTGCCGAGCCGATCGTCACGGGCTGTTCCGGTGCGTCGTGGAAGGTGAGGTGTGACGGGACGTCTTCGAGACGGACGGGAAACAGCGGGGGCGAGAGGTACATGGCGATGCGGTCGGCCAAGTTCTGCACCGGCGACGACGGCCCCCAGATGTGGATGTCGAGCCCGGGCGAGAACAGGGGACGGAAGAACCCGAGGCCCTGCAGATGGTCGAGATGAAGGTGCGTGAGCAGGATGTGGATCTCGACGGGCGGATCGCCTTGCATCGACACGCCCAGTGGCCGCAGGCCGGTGCCGGCATCGAGGACGAGTGCCTCTCCGCCCGACAAGCGAACCTCGACACACGACGTGTTCCCGCCGTACTTGACGGTGTCGGTTCCCGGCACCGCAACGGACCCGCGACATCCCCAGACCCGGGCTCGCATCAGCTGCCTCGTTTCCCGGACGCGACCTCCCAGAAAACCGAGACGACACCGTGCATCTCGCGGGCCGCCCCCAACAGCGGATACGCAGTCACTTCATACTCGCGTCGCACGCCGTTGTACGCCGTCGCCATGAGGGTCTTGTGCGCGGGCCGCTGTTCGAAGAACGCGATCCCGGCCGGTGACGCACGCCGGAGAACCGGTTCGCCGTCGGGTGTGGCGAGCTGTAGCGCCGCTCCGAATTCGCCGGAGGGGATCTCCCCCAGCTCCGCGAAGGATTTTCCCAGCAGCATTGCGGCCGCGTCGTTATAGAAGACCAGCATGCCTCCGGGATCCAACAGGAACATCGGCGTCGCGAGGTTCGACGCGAGCTCGCGCGCGAGGATCAAGGGCAAGCTCTTCGGCGCACCGGGCGTGCCGAGCGAATCACTCACGGCACCGAACCACCGATCTGCTCTACGCACATGCCCGACATCGTTGCCGCACCAGAGCGGTGTTGCCAAGCTCCGCGGTCTTTGAACGGGAGATACCGGGGATCCGCCGGTACCGTTTCGCCGGTGGCGGTTGCATTCGTTCTTTCGGGGGGCGCGAGCCTCGGCGCAGTCGAGGTGGGCATGCTCGCCGCCCTGCGCGAGCGTGGCATCCGCCCGGATTTGATCATCGGCACCTCGGTCGGCGCGCTCAACGGGGCGTGGCTCGCCGGGCATCCCGATGCGCCGATCGACGACCTCGCCGAAGTCTGGACGGGGCTCCATCGCGCCGACGTGTTCCCGACCGACCCGCGGCGTGGTCTGCTCGCGTTCGCGGGACGGCGCCGGAGCCTTTTGGACGAGGGGCCCTTGCGGTCGCTGATCGAACGTCACGTGAACTTCTCCCGTCTCGAGGACGCGCCGACTCCTTTGCACGTCGTTGCAGTCGAGGTACTCACTGGTCGTGACGTATTGCTGTCGACGGGGCCGGCCGTCGACTCTGTGCTCGCGAGTGCGGCGCTGCCGGCCGTATTCGATCCGGTCGAGATCGGCGGCGTGCCGTACATGGACGGCGGGGTGGGAAACAACACGCCGATCTCGCATGCGGTCGCGCTCGATGTCGACCGGGTGTGGGTGCTGAGCGCCGGTCACGCCTGCGCGCTCACCGAGCCTCCGACGAACGCGCTGGCGATGGCTCTGCATGCGCTCAGCCTGCTGTTGCACAGGCAACTCGTGGTCGACGTCGAGCGTTACGAGCCGCGCATCGAACTCCGTGTCCTTCCGCCGCTGTGCCCGCTGACGGTGTCGCCGCTGGACTTCTCGCACTCGGCCGAGCTCATCGAGCGCGCGTACAACGCATCGACGCGGTGGCTGGACGAGGACCATCCGCCGGTGGGTCAGGCCGAATTCATGAGCCCGCATGATCATCCCTCGCGCTGAGACGCCAGAATCACGAGCGGTGGGAGCAGCGGTGGGAGCAGCGGTGGGAGCAGCAGTGGGAGTTACGACACCGCCGCCTGCTGGAGGAAGTGAACCCGGTCGTCGGTCGGAGTCGTAGCGCGCCAGCGCCCGGTCGAGGCGCGCCATTCGCGACCGTGAAACGAGACGGTCGTGACGCGGAACTGCTCCGCGTGACCCACGAGCCAGGTCGCGACCGTCCAGCCGCGCGGCGATGCGAACGAGGTGTCGAGAGAGGTGACGCCGAGCTCGTTGCCCATGCTGGAGGCGAAGGTGGGCGCGGGATCGTGCGAACGCGCGAGCGAGAAGCGGCAGCTGAGTCCGGCTTCGGTCTCACCGGTCAAGGCCATCGCGAGGGCGCGGGCCTGGGTCTCCCATTGCGCGTACGCGGTGGGCGCGCCGCTGCGCTGGACCTCCTGCGCGGCGACGGTGATCGGCAGCGTCGCCCATCCGGTGACCCGGATGAGCTCGCGGAAGAACGCGGCCGCCGCGTAGCTCGGCGTCAGGATCTCGGCGGAGGTGCCCCAGCCTTGCGAGGGGCGCTGCTGGAACAGGCCGAGCGAATCGCGATCACCGTACGGCAGGTTGCGCAGCCGTGATTCCTGCAACGCGGCCGCGAGCGCGACGGTGACCGCGTGATTGGGGAGGCCGAGGCGTTTTCCGACTGCCGCGATCGTCGTCGAGTTGGCGGCCTGGTCGATGTCGAGCGTGTAGGTCTCGGCGCCTGCGCTCACCCGACACGAAGGCGACGGAGGGTTGCGATGCCGGAGCGACAAGGTGATGAACAGGGCGGCCGCGACGAGCGTGACGGCGACGACACCGGCGCCGATCCGGCGCACTGCGGTGACGGCCATCCATCGAACCTACCCCGGTCTGCGAACGACGAGAACGCGCCGCTCAGGCGGCCGGAGGCTGCGATTCTCGATTCATGCGGGCAGGCGACGACGAGGCGTACGGCAGCGCAAGGCGTAGGACGTCGGCGCTCTGCGTGATCCGGCCGCGGCGGCGATATTCCTCGATGGCGACCGTGAGATCCCTGCGGATCCACGCGCGCACAGGCTTCCACGC
>JAUZEM010000422.1 GCA_030839005.1 Actinomycetota bacterium
GATCGCCCTCGCCGGCTGGGCCGCGGTCCAGACGTCGGCCCGGCCGGCATCCGACGCAGCGTTCGCCATCGAGGCGAGATCCGGGCGGCGTCGGGTCGCGGTCGTGATCGCGACGATCGACCGACCCGACGACCTACGCCGCTGCCTCACATCTCTGGACGCACAAGCTGAGCGACATGGCGCCGAGATCGTCGTCTGCGACAACAACCCGTCGTCGGGACTCACTGCACATGTCGTGACCGAGTTCCGAACGGCTCGCCTCGTCTGCGAGCCGCGGCGCGGCGCGGCCTATGCGCGCAACCGCGCCATCCTTGCCACGTCGGCCGACATCGTCGCAGTGATCGACGACGACGCGGTCGCCGCGCCCGACTGGCTGGACTGCTTGATGACGCCGTTCGACCGTCGAGACGTCATGGCCGTGACCGGCAACATCCTTCCCGCGCAGTTGGACACCCCCGCGCAACAGGCGTTCGAGCAACATCAGCCGCTGGGGCGCGGCTTCCAGCGATGGGAAGCCGACCGGTCCTGGTTCGTCTGGGGCCGCAGAGCCGTACCCACCTGGAATCTCGGAGGCACTTGCAACGCCGCCTTTCGGATGTCGGCGCTGCACGACCCGGATATCGGGCTCATGGACGAGGCACTCGGCCCGGGCATGCCGACGGGCGTCGGGGAGGACAGCTACCTGCTCTACCGCGTCCTCAAGGCCGGACACACCGTGGTCTACGAGCCGTCCGCGGTGGTATGGCACCGTCACCGCCGCGACGACGCGTCGCTGCACCGCCAGCTCTACGGCTACTACAAAGGCGCGGTCGCCCAACAGCTCGCAACCCTGCAACGCGACGGCGACCTCCGCGCCGTCCGGCACCTGGTCATGTCCCTCCCCGCGTGGTACGGGCGGGGCCTCAACGCGATCCGCCGGGGCGAGTCGACGAAACCGCTCGCGATCTGGCTGACCGAGGCCAAAGGGTTCGTCGTGGGACCCGACGCGTACGCGCGGTCCCGGTTGCGCGTCCGGCGATGGGGCCGAAGTGAGGACGCCCCCTGGCTCGCGGCCCCGGCTCCATTCGAGCCCGCCCGCACCGCACCGACGACCGCAACCAACGGGTCCCGCGCCGGCCGGCCGCGGGCGAAACCGAGCCGATGGAGGTAGGCCGCACCCGACGACGGTCGCACGGCCGCGGCCGTGACCGCCGAGCTCGTTACCGCCGCACCCGTTACCGCCGTACTCGTTACCGCCACGCGCGATACAGCGTGGATCTCGTTGTCAATCTCGTCTCGCGCGAATTCCGTCTCCGCTACCGGCGCGCGTTCATCGGTTGGTTGTGGTCGGTGGGTCAGCCCCTGCTGCGCTTCGCCGTCTTCGCCTACGTGTTCACGCGGGTCATCCACGTCGGCAACATCCCCGAGTACCCGGCGTTCCTGTTCATCGGCATCGTCGGGTGGACATGGTTCGCTTCCGGGCTGGTGTCGGCCATGATCAGCGTGATCGTGCGACCCGACCTGCTGCTGCGTCCCGGGGTGCCCCGCGCCGCGGCGCCCATCGTCAGCGTCCTCACCGACATGCTCGACTTCGTGGCGGCATTGCCGATCATCGCCGTGTTCTTGGTCTTCAGTGGCGGCATCGGACTGTCCGCCCTCTTGTTGCCGGTGCTCATGGCCATCGAGCTGTTGTTGATCCTCGGCTTCGGGTTGGCGCTTTGCAGCGCCAACGTCTACCTGCGCGACGTCCAGATCTTCACCGGCCTCGCGCTCCTGCTCGGCTTCTACCTCACGCCGGTCTTCTACTCGCGCACGCTGCTTCCCGGCACCCTCAAGTTTTTCTACGACCTCAACCCCGTGGCTCGACTCCTCGGCGCGTACCGCGACATCCTGATCTACCACCGTCTACCGGAGACGCTTCCGCTGCTCTTGGTCGCGCTCTTCTCGACCGCCGTGTTCGCCGGCGGCTACGCGATCTACCACCGCGCAAGCGCGACGTTCGTCGACCAGCTGTGAACGTGATCGAGCTCGACCACGTCCACAAGCGATACCGGGTCGATTTCACCGGCTCGGGCCGCCGTCTCCTCTCACTCGAACGAGGCCGCGTCGAACGTTGGGCGTTGCGCGACGTCAACGTGTCGGTGAGAGAGGGCGAGGCCGTCGGCGTGGTCGGAGGCAATGGCAGCGGCAAGTCAACCCTGCTGCGCATCGTCGCGGGAACTACCCGGCCCACCACCGGCGCCGTGCGCGTCGCATCGGATGTCACCGGCATCTTGACGCTCGGCGGCGTGCTCGAACCGTTGCTGTCGGGCACCGAGAACGCCCTGACCGGAGCGATCCTCTCGGGGATGAGCCGCCGCGAGTCCATGGCGCGGTTGCCTGCCATCGCCGAGTTCGCAGAGCTCGGCGACAAGATGGACCAGCCTTTGCGGACGTTCAGCGACGGGATGAAGTTGCGCCTGGCATTCGCCATCGCCGTGCACGTCGACGCGCGCATCCTGCTCCTCGACGAGGTCCTCGCCGTCGGCGACCTCCACTTCCGCGAGAAATGCCTCGACTATCTGAAACGCGTT
>JAUZEM010000227.1 GCA_030839005.1 Actinomycetota bacterium
TCGTCGCGCGCTAGCGGCACGCCGAGCGACGAGCCAGTGGTGGGCGGCCGACGATCACGATTGCAGAAGGCCGACGAACGAATGTTCTCGCGCCTCAGTGGCTCGCGTTCAAAGGCGCTCGACTCCACGATGCCGCTGCTCTCCAACGCCGCCGACCACTCCGGGCTTTGGCTGGGGTTCGCGGCCGTCGTCGGCGCGCTCGGCGGCCGCCGGGCGCGCCGCGCCGCGTTGCGCGGCGTGTTCGCGATCGGCGGAGCGTCCGCGATCTCGAGCGGTGTACTCAAACGGCTTCTGCCCCGGCGACGGCCGAGCCTCGACGCGTTTCCGTTCAACGGGCTTCATCGCCGTCCGGTTTCGTCGTCGATGCCCTCGGGCCACGCCGCTTCGGCGGCTGCGTTCGCCACCGGCATGGCGATGGAGCTGCCCGCGGCTGCTGCGCCCCTCGGCGCGCTCGCGGCCGCAGTGGCCTACTCCCGGATCTATAACGGCGTGCACTACCCCGGCGACGTGGTGTTCGGCGCCGCGATCGGTATCGCGGTCGCGGGTGCGACCGCGAAGGTTTGGCCTCTCGTCGATCCGTCACCGGCATCGGCGCGTCCGGTATCGGCATCGGTCGCCGGCGAACCGCTCGCGGACGGAGCCGGGCTGACGATCGTGGTGAACGCGGCGGCGCGATCGGGTCGCAGCGACGATCCCTCCGCCGAGCTACGCGCAGCCTTTCCCGCGGCCCGGATCCTCGCGCTCGAGGCGCCGGAGGAGCTCGAGCGCACCTTGCACGACGCGGCCGCCGATGCTCGAGCTCTCGGTATCGTCGGCGGCGACGGCTCGATCAGCACCGCCGTGAGCGTCGCACTCCAGCACGGACGCCCGCTCGTGGTAATACCTGGCGGCACGCTGAATCACTTCGCACGGGATCTCGGGCTGGATTCGCTCGACGACGCAGTGCGTGCTGTACGCGACGGCCGGCTCGTCGCAGTCGACGTCGGATGCATCGACGGTCACCCGTTTGTCAATACGGCAAGTTTGGGCGGCTATTCGAAGCTCGTCGAAGCGCGCGAAAAGTATGAGACGACGATCGGCAAGTGGCCGGCACTCGTGGTTGCCCTCGTTCGTGTTCTGCGCGAGTCCGATCCTCTCGAGATCACGATCGACGGCCGAACCCGGCGCATCTGGATGAGCTTCGTGGGCAACTGCGCGTACGACCCGCCGGGCTTCGCCCCCGCGACCCGGGCACGCCTCGACGACGGGTTGTTCGACGTGCGTATCGTCGACGGCTCCGAGCCTTGGGCTCGGGTACGGCTGATCATCGCGGCGCTCACCGGAAATCTCGCGCGCTCCAAGGTCTACACGCGCGGTCTCGTGTCGTCGTCGAAACTGACCATGTCGCCGGGCGACGACCTGCTGGCCGCCGACGGCGAGATCTTTCCGGGCCATTCCGCGTTCTCCATCGAGAAGGACCCCCGACAATTGCTCATCTACGCCCCGGAGTAAGGATTCGGCCGCAATACGACACCCGATGTTTGTGCGCCGCTCGAAGTTGGCATAGCTCTTGTTATGAAGGCGAAGCATCTGGGTCGATATACCGATATCGGTCGCCTTCTCGTGAAGCACGCACACAACGTGACCGTCAATCGCGACGACGACGGCGACGTGTCGCAGAGCGAGGATGCGGAGCAGCTCGCGGTCGACCTCGAGGCAATGGGCCCGACGTTCGTGAAGCTCGGACAGCTGCTCTCGACGCGCGCCGATTTGCTGCCGCCGACCTATCTCAAGGCGCTCCAACGCCTTCAGGACACAGTCGAGCCCGTGCCCTTCGACGACGTGGAGCGCGTCGTGACGACCGAGCTCGGCATGCGTATCTCGCGCGGCTTCGCCGAGTTCTCGGCCCAGCCCGCCGCCGCGGCATCGTTGGGTCAGGTGCATCACGCACTGCTGCGCGACGGCCGACCCGTGGCCGTCAAGGTTCAGCGCCCGGATATCCGCGGCCGCATCGTCGAGGACATGGAGGTCATCGACGAACTCGCAAGCTTCGTGGACGAGCACACGCAGATGGGTCGCGCCTTCGGCTTCGCGCCGATGGTCGAGGAGTTTCGCGTCGCGTTGATGGCGGAGTTGGACTACCGCATGGAAGCCCGCAACCTGCTGATCATCGGCGAAAACCTCGACCACTACGAACGGATCGTCGTTCCGAGACCTGTCGACGACTACAGCACGTCTCGGGTGCTCACGATGGATTGGATCTCGGGTCGCAATCTCAGCTCCTTGGGACCGTTGGGTCGGCTCGAGCTCGACGGGCACGATCTGGCAGCCGATCTGTTCCGCGCGTATCTCGACCAGATCCTGATAGACGGCTTCTTCCACGCCGATCCCCATCCCGGCAATGTGTTGCTCACCGAGGACGGCCGCCTCGCGTTGATCGACATGGGAATGGTCGCACGGGTCGCTCCCGATACCCAGGATTCGCTCATCAAGCTTCTCCTGGCGGTGAGTGGAGGTCGCGGTGGCGAAGCGGCGGACGTGATGGTCGGTCTCGGCGAGAAGCTCGCAGGCTTCGACCGTCCCGGGTTCCGCCGACGCGTCGAGGCGATCGTCAGCCGGAATGCGACGGTTGCCGTCGGCGACGTCCAGGCCGGGGATGTGCTCGGGCAAGTGTTGCGGGCGGCGGGCGCATCCGGACTGCGGCCGCCGAGCGAGCTCACGATGATGGGCAAGGCGTTGTTGAATCTCGACGAGGTCGCTCGAATACTCGATCCGACGTTCGAACCCAACCCGGCGATCGAGGAGCACTCCGCCGAGCTGATGCGCAAGAAGATGCTGCAGGGCGCGTCGCCGGGCAACCTCATGGCCGCCGCGATCGACGCCAAGGAATTCGCCGAGAAGCTGCCGGCTCGCATCAACAAAGTGATGGACGCGCTCGCCGAGGGACAGCTGACCCTCAACGTTCAGGGCATCGACGACAAGGAGCTGATGCGCGGCGTGCAGAAGCTGGCGAACCGGCTCACCACCGGCATGGTCGTTGCAGCACTCGTCGTCGCCGCCGCGCTCATCATGCGCATCGATGTCGAACCCAAACTGTTCGGCTATCCCGCGCTCGCGATCGTCCTCTTTTCCATCGCCGCTGCCGCGGCCGGCTGGCTCCTCGTCAGCATTGCGATGTCGGACCTGCCGCAGCGCCGCGGACGGCATCGCTGACGAATTGTCGGTCGACCCCACCCGCATAGGTCGTCGCCGCGTGACCGCGTTAACACGTTTCCGGCACCCACAGCCTCAATTCCCCGGTTTCTGGAACCCCGCGCACGGGCCGCTGTTCAAGATCTGTACGACGGCCGCCGCTTCCCCGAGCATCGTGCCGACGTCGGCACTGTCGAAGTTCGCCGGCCCCTCGGCAACGATGCGGTTCACGTCGGCACGGAGCTGAAGAAGCGTGCTGCGATCGCTCATCGAGAAGCGGCCGATGTCGGCCATCGCCTTGTTCACCGTCGGTTGCAGTGCAACTGCGTCACCATAGGTCGCGAGCGGATTCGATCCCGAGAAACTCGGACGGGCTCCGTCGACGAGACCTTCCACCGTCTGGAGACCCATGCGCGCCTCGAATCCCAGCTTCCAGAAGTCGACGGCGCGAATGCCGTCCTGCGCGGTGTGATAGCAGGGCCCGGTCGCGTCGCTGTAGAAGACCGTCGGCACGCCTGCGCCGATGAGATTGACATAGTCGCTGCGGTTCTCGCCGAAGATCGCGCTCAACGAGTGCGTGTCGAGCGGTCCATGCTGAGCTGAACTGCGGACCAACGACTGCAATCGCGCTCCACCGGTCTCCGCTCCGATCGCGAACGTGTCGCGCTCCAAGCTCGGCAACAGGTTCGCACCCTGGATGTCGTAGTTCACATAGCCAACGGTCTGTGCCAACGGCACGAGCGGATTCCGGACGTAGAACGCCGAGCCGAGCAGGCCGTCCTCCTCGCGATCCCAGAACGCCAGGACCACAGTTCGGCGGGGTGCGCCCGGACGCTGTGCGATCTCGCGGCCGATCGACAAGACGTTGGCCACACCGGCGGCGTTGTCGGTGGCACCGTTGCAGACGTCGTCATTCGGGTCACTGCTGCGACATCCATTGCCGAGGTGGTCATAGTGGGCACCAACGAGCACGTACTCGTTGGTCGGCGCGCGACCAGGAATCATCGCGACGATGTTCGTTCCGCCGGGCATCGGCTGCTTGAACGCGTCGTCGCCCGTGGACGAGGTGTTCGCACCGACTGCGAAGTGTTTGAGCTCGCCAATCAGGTAGTTCTGCGCAAGCGTCGAGCCCGGCGTGTCGTTGTCGCGGCCCTGTGTCGCGTCAGATGCGAGGAAACCGAGATCGCGTTCGAGCCCGAGCCGATTGCCCTGCCCGAGGATCGCGTTCGTCGATGGCGACGCGCCAACGATCTGGATGCCTGTCGCCGTGACGAACAACAGTGTTGCGACGGCCAAGCGAAACCCGCGTCGTGAAGTCATGAACGACGTTGGCACGCAAGAATGTGTGATGTCCACACGAGGGGTGCGCTCGTGCGCGGGCACTGTTGCGTTGAGCCGGCGCGGCGCCTTGCAGTGTGGGGCAGAGTCCGAAATAGGCGATTCGCTCCGACCGAGATGGGCTGCCCGGACCGATTCGCACAGGTTCGCGGGCGCAGACCAGATCGCGGGGGAAGCTTGTAATCGCGGAGTGTCGGTGACGCGGCGGTGACGCAGACGCGCTCCAATGGGGTGTGCAAACGCAAGCTGGGCGAGGAACGCCGTATCGGAGCAGCGAGCCCGCCACTGGCTTCCATCACAACCGGTGGTCGTGTCCGATCGGCGAGATGATCGAGACAGCCGACCGGCGTTTTGGTACGGGCGGGCTGCCGCTATGCGAGTTGTGCGAAACGGTTTTTGCCGATGCTCCGATCGAGCGCCGCGTTTCCGACCGACGTGCAGCGGATCGTTGAGCGCGAGGAGCCCCCACCTCGGCGCGCACACATCCGGCGATAGGAGACACCGCGGCCCGTCGTTCCGGGACGCGCGTTCTGGGATGCGCGATGTTGGCTATCCGGCGAGCGCGTACAGCTGCCAGGTGTCGGGGACGCCTTTGAGTTCGTGGGTTCCGCGATCGCTGAACTCGATTCCCGAACCGACGACCAGGTCCTTCACCGTGCGTGACACGAGCACTTCGCTGCCGCCGGCGAGTGCGACGACGCGGGCGCCGATGTGAACGGTCAGACCGCTGATCTCGTGGGCATGGAGCTCGATCTCGCCGGTGTGCACACCCGCTCGAACTTCGATGTCAAGACCCTGTGCTCCCTCGCGAATGGCGCGGGCGCACGACACTGCTCGTGCGGGTCCATCGAAGCGAGCGATGAACCCGTCGCCTTCGGTGCTGACCTCGACGCCGCGGAAGCGTTCGATATTTCGACGGACCAGTGCGTAGTAGTTCTCGATCACCTCGTGCCAGCGGCGATCTCCCATCGCGGCTGCTCGCGCGGTCGATCCCACGATGTCGGTGAAGAGAAGCGTTGCGAGGACGCGTTCGTCGACGACGGCCGAGCGCGCGCCGGTAACGAATTCCTCGACCTCGGACACGACCCGCTCGGCCTCGGCGAACCATGGAAAGTGATCCACGCCGTCGAGTTTGACCAGGCGCGCGTTCGGAAGATGCGCGGCCATGTATGCGCTCTGCTGCTCGAACATTGACATCGTCGTTCCGTGCACGACGAGACACGGAGCCTGAACGCTTGGCAGCGTCGCCCGCACGTCGGTTCCGAGGAGAGCCTCGTACATCGCGCGCATGCCGCCTGGACTGTTCGAGAGACGCTCCGCCTGCGCCCAGAGTGTGACGACGCGCGGTTCTTCGATCCTCGAGGTCCCGAAGCCGAGCAGCGATTGACCCGTCCCATAGGCTTCCATCAAGTAGTCGGTGAACTGCTTGTGCGCGTCCGGTTCGTCTCCGGCGTGGCTCTCCAGTTCCCCCGGCACGCCCCCGTAGCACACGAAAGTCTCATACAAGACGACGGCCTCGACGCGCGACGGGTACGTCGCCGCGAACAGCAAACTGATCGGCCCACCCTCGGACACGCCGAACAGGGTGGCTCGCTCGCTGCCAACCGCGTCCATGACCGCGCGGATGTCGTCCATTCGCTCCTCAAGGCTCGACGCACCTATCACTCGGTCGGACAGGCCATTGCCTCGCTTGTCGAGAACAACGACGCGTGCGAATGCGGCGAGGCCTTCGAGAAACTCGGTGTAGCCGGGAAGCTGATGAAAGAACTCGACGTGCGAGACGATTCCGGGCACGAAGATCAGATCGCGAGGTCCGTCACCGATGACCTGGTAGGCGACGCTGAGGTCACCGCTCTGCGCGTAACTGATCTCGCTGATATCGGCCACGATACGAAGTCTGACATCGATAGCCGCGAGGCATCCATCGGTCCGGTGCGGGATGTCCTGGGGTACCCGAGTGGGGGGGGATTCTGGGATAGCCGTCCTGGGGCATGCGACGACGGGTGGAGCCGGTCGTCGGCGTAGTGGTTGTCGTCTAGCCGCGCGATGCGTCCGGACCGACTCCGGTCAGGTCGACGGGCAGTCGCCGGGGGCCGTTCGCCCAGAACACTGGTACGGGTTCGCGTCGGTATCCGATGTCGACATGGGCTTGATCGACGCGTTCGAGGAACACGTCGAGCGCGACGCGGCCTTCGAGCCTTGCGAGCGATGCGCCCGGGCAGACGTGAGGGCCGCCGCCGAAGGCAAGGTGGTCTTTCGCGCTCGGACGATCGAGTCGGAACGCGTCGGGGTCGTCGTAGGTTCGCTCGTCGCGGTTTGCGGAGGCGATTCCGAAGCCGACCTTCACGCCGGCAGGGATCGTGACACCGTCGATCGTGATGTCCGTGAGGCAATCGCGCATCAACACGTGGATCGGCGGGTCGTGGCGTAGTGACTCCTCGACCAAGGTTGGCACCAGGTCCCGCTCGGCGTGCAATCGCGCGAACAGGACGGCGTCGGTGCACACGGCCTCGAGGATGTTGGCGATCAGGTGCCGCGTCGTCTCGTTGCCGGACATGAGTAAGAACGCAAGTTGGGTGCGCATCTCGAGATCGGTGAGATGCTCGCCATCGACTTCGGTGTTGATGAGCCGCGTGACGAAATCGTCGGGTGGCTCAGCCGATGCTTTGCGTTCGGCGATCATCGCGTCGAGGTAGCCGGTGAAGTCGGGCGCGACGCCGGCCAGGCCCTCGCCATCGGCTCCGTCCTCTCTGCGGTTCCTCGTCGCGTACGTGGATTGCACGACGAGGTCGGACCACTCCGCGAACCTGGCGTGATCCGCGGGATCGACGCCGAGAAGATGCGCGATCACGGTGGCGGGGATGGGTGTCACGAAGTCGGCCACCAGATCGCCGCCACCCCGCGCGACGACCCGATCGAGCAGCACGTGGCACAACGCTCGGACGAATGGCTCCACCCGGCTGATCCGATGCTGCGCGATCGCCGAGTTGATGATCCGACGGACCTTGCCGTGACGCGGTTCGGGGATCTCACTGATCAGTTGTTCCTCGGCCGGCACCACCACACCCGCGGCCCGGAAACTCGCCTGGAACACCTCGATGTTCTTCGTGGCCGCGAGCACATCGCCATGACGCGCAAGGAAGTAGGCACCCGACGGAGTCCGCGAAACCGGACACACCTCGCGCAGCTCAGCCAGGGCCTCATAGGGCACGCCCGCCGAGGCATCGAGCGGGTCAGCAACCATCGACCGCATGCTCCCATGACCGCCAAGATCAAGCGAGACGCTGCCGCGCTTCACCTGGTCTCGCGGCGCGTTCTGGGACAGTCACCGTTCGGTTGAGTGCGCGGCGAGCAGATCGCCGAACATGACGCACCGGCATTGCGCAACTGGGATGGCGATCTACCGTGCAGACCATGCACGAGCACGAACGTGGCGAGCAGCGGTTCGAAGCGTCGGCGCAGGCCGTCGAGTGGGACGCGAGGTACAGCGAGCGCGACGGGGCGATGTGGAGCGGGCGGCCGAACGGACGGCTCGTTTCCGAGGTCGCAGACCTCGCCCCGGGCCGGGCGCTCGACGTCGGCTGTGGCGAGGGCGCCGACGCCATATGGCTCGCTCGACGCGGCTGGACCGTCACCGGGATCGACATTTCCGAAGTCGCCGTACGCCGGGCGCGGGAGGCTGCCGAGCCGGCCAGCGCGATGGTCGAGTGGCTCAGCGGGGACGCGCTGCAGACACCGTTCCCGGTCCGCTCGTTCGACCTTGTGTCCTTGCAGTACCCGGCGCTGCCCAAGGCCGCCGGCGAGGCCGCCGTCCGGACATTGCTCGACGCGGTCCGCCCGGGCGGGTTGCTACTCGCCGTCTACCACGACCTTGACGACGAGCACCGCGAGCACATGAAGTCGCGGGGCGTCGACCCCGCGGACTACGTCGGTGTCGATGACCTCGGTCGGCTGCTCGGCAACGACTTCACGGTCGAGCGGCACGCGCTCGAGTCACGCACTGACCCGCCGCCCGGCACCAAGCCCATCGCCGATGTCGTCCTGCGCGCCCGGCGTCGCTGACCGCTGGCGCTACACGCCGTGCAGGCCCACGCCGCAATCACGGTCCGGCACCGAGTACCGATCAACGCGGACCATGATCCGTCACCGCAATGGAAGGAGAGGCGGCTCTGAACGCCGCGGGCTCGTAGGCTCGGCGTCGTGGACATTCCGGAGATCCACTATGCCAAGCGCGGGGATGCCCATCTCGGCTATCAGGTGCTTGGCGAAGGTCCGATTGACCTGCTCGCTTGCAACAATGGCAGCAATATCTGGATCGACCGAGATGACGAACCGCATTGGAGTCGCTTCGATCGCCGTCTGGCGTCGTTCAGTCGACTGATTCGGTTCGATCCGAGCGGCGTCGGAGTCTCGGACCCCCTTGCCGGCGGGTCAGGCCCGACGATCGAGCTCTGGATGCAGGACGCATTGGCGGTGCTTGATGCCGTCGGGTCGTCGGGTGCTGCGCTGTTCGGCGTCGGAACGGGTGGTCTTGTCGCCATGTTGCTCAGTGCGACGCATCCGGAGCGCATCTCGGCGCAGGTACTCATGCACTGCTCGGCGCGGTTGGCTCGCGATTCGGACTATCCGTGGGGGTG
>JAUZEM010000504.1 GCA_030839005.1 Actinomycetota bacterium
CGCTCGCCGATCGACTGCTTCCGTATGTGGACGCCGGGGCGGCGTGGATCATCCTCGGGCCCGTCGACGCGAGCGACCCCGCCAACGCGGCAGTGCTCGGTGAGGTCCGTGCCCGGATCAACGCTCCGGCCGTATGAAGCGTTTTCAGGCGAGCAGAAGCTCGGCGGCGGACGCAAGGTTGTCGCCCATCGACGACGAAGGGTCCAAGCCGTTGCTCCAGTAGGTGAGCTCCGCGAACCACACCGACCCGAGCACGCGGACGATGCCGTCGAGATCGCCGAACATCGTGCAGTGTCCGTCGCCGTCGACGACATCCGCAATGATCGCGCGCAGCGTCGAGTGGATCTCGTGTTTCAACGGGACTGCGGCCGTCTCGGAGGACGACATCGCCGCGAGCATCGCCTTGGTGACGAGGGGCGCGCGCTCGAGCGCGCGCGATGCGCGCTTGAGCACGGCGGAAACCCGCGCCGCGGGCGTGTCGCCCTTCGGTGGTCGTTGCACGAGCCGCTCGCGCAGGGTCGTGGCCTGTTGGGCCATCGCCGCGAGCAGGAGCTGATCCTTAGACGCGTAATGCCGGTACAGCGTTCCGAGCGCGACCTCGGCACGCGCCGCGACATCGCGCATCTGGACCGCGTCGTAGCCGCCTTCGGTGGCCAGCGCGACCGCGGCCGCGATCAGCCGCTTCTTGCGGGCGGCGGTCTCGGCGCCTCGGCTTCCGGTCATGACGACTCCCTGCGGGCGCGGAGGCCGCACCGCGCGCCCCGCCGATCCCGAGCCGGACCGTAGCGCGAACCTAGAACGTGTTGCAGGTGTGACCCCGTCGAACCACCGAACTGTTTGGTGGGTTTCTGGCCGTCACGGGTCGTTTTTCCACCGAACTGTTTGGTGGGTTTGGGGTCAGAGCGCGGCGGTGACTGCCGCCGCGAAGCGGTCGGGAGCCTCGATCATCGGATAGTGGCCGACGCCGTCGAGGATCGTCACGGGCGCATCGGGGCGCGCGCGGCTCAACTCGTCGGTCATCGCGACCACGGCGATCGGATCGTCCGCGCCCCACACGACCGCGAGGGGCGACGGATGGGTCTCGATGGCGCCGGTGAACCGCCGTTCTTCGGCGCGCCGGTCTTCGATATAGCGAATCGTGCGCGCGAGGAGCCGGTGGCCGTCGTTTCGCTCGGCCAACAGCCATTGCGCCTCGAGCTCGTCGTCAGCGACTGCGCTCTTGGGCGAGAAGGTTCCCGCCAGGCCGGCCTTGAAGCCGTCCGCCTGCACCAGTTCTGTCGGCGCGTCATCGAGCGAGAGCAACAGCTGCTGCCCGGTGGTGAGGTGTGCCATGTCGATGTAGATGCTGCCGTTGGTGAGCACGCGGCGCGTGACCGCGAACGGCAGTGATCCCTCGAGGCTGCGCGCCAGCAATTCGCCGCCGACCGTGTCGCCCATGTCGTGGGTGAGCAAGGCGACCGCGGTCAGACCGAGATCGCGCGCGACCGCCTCGATGACGTCGGCCTGGAGGCGCATGCCGTACCGCAGATCGGGCTTGTCCGAGAGTCCGAAGCCGAGAAAGTCGACGGCGATCACCCGCCGACGCGCGCGCAACGCGTCGAGGACGTTGCGCCAGTCGAACGAGCACGACGGGAAGCCGTGCAGTACGAGCAGGGGATCCTCCGCACCGTCGTCGATCGCGGGAACGTCGAGTACCCAAACCGACCGCCCATCGAACGCCAGCCGGTGGCCGCGCGCCTCCCACACACGCACGTCGTCGAACGCGCTCACGACACCACCTTCGCGTTCTCCTCCACGAGCCCGACGCTAGCGGCTCAGCCGTTGTCGTCGGGTAGGTCCGACGCGGCGCCGCCGGCCTCGCTCGACCAGCCCGACCCGGGCGCATCGGCTGCGGCGCACGACGGCTCGTGCGCCATCGTGACGTACTGCGGCGTCGCGCCGGGCCACCACTGCCCGAACGCGCAGACGTCGTGGTTCGACGCGGCGACCGCGATCGTGACGACGTCCCCGTTCTGCGCGACCGAGACGCCGCGCGAGTCGGTCGAACGCTCGTTGCCCGCAAGCCAGTTGTAGTTGGGCTGCATGTTCGCGAGCGAGGCGACGTCACCGTTGCCCACCTGCTCGACCGTTTGCAGCGCGTTGCGTCGCGTGGATTCCGCGCCGATGCGGACGACGGCTTCCAGGCTGGTCGGCAGTCCTGCGGTCGGCACGCGCGGTGCGAGCGCGACCGGCGCCTGGTGCTGCGCGCGTGAGCCCGGCGCGAACGTGAACCACACCGTCGCGACCGCCGCGGCCAGCACCACGCCGATCAGCGCGAACCATCTCCCCGCGCCCTTTGCGCTCGCGCCCGAGCTCGCAGTGGGTTGCAGCACCGCGGGCGCAAAGAACTGCTCCGCCGCCGACGGTGCCGCCGCGGTGACCGTCGCACCCGCGGGCGCGAACGGCGCCGGGCGGGCCATGAGGAGGGCCCCACAGGATCGGCATGTCGGCCAGATCGGCTGGACGTTTCGCCCACACGCCGGGCACGCGGTCATCGCGAGCTCCAGCCCGTGGCGGGCGCGGACGCGGCGCGGCATTCGGCCGTTCGAACCGTCACGAACTGCGTTCCCGCCTTTTCCGGCTCATCGCGCGCGAACACGCACCGTTGGGCGTCGGCGGGAGTCGCCAGGGTGAGAACGGCGGCGCTCGTCACGCGCATCGAGACCTCGCCCCGGTGCGCCTTCGTCGCCGACGCGACGATCGGTGTGTCGCGCGAGCGCGCCCGGAGTGCCGACGGCGAGACCTGGGCGAAGGAACGGCGCGGCGCGAACAGCGTGCGCGCGCCGCCGACAGCCGTGCGGAGCAGGCTGGTCGCGCGCGCCTGTTCTTGTTGCGCCGTGCTCGATGCCGCCGGGTGCGTATCGGAGCCGAAGACGACGGGCCACCGCGCGAGGAGGCCGATCGTGAGCGCGACGCCGGCGACCGCGATCACCAAGAGGTACCGCCGTTCCTTTCGTGCGAGCTCGGCAACAGTCGTGCGCGCGCGTGCGCCACTCGAACCCGGGAGTCGGGGCAACAGATTGTCGGGGCGGGGGAGCGTGCCCGGCAGCAGCGTGTCGGGCGCGGACGACCGCAGGACGCCCGGCGCTTCGGCCGGATCGGAGCGAGTCGCGCCCGCCGGCGCGGCCGACCGCGCGGCCGACCGCGCGGCCGATCGGCGCCGGGCGAGGGTCGCCGGCATCGTCACCCGGGTGGCCTCGAGCTCGTGGTGGAGGGGCGCGCCGCAGCGTCGGCACAGCTGCCATTCCGCCGGGACCGGATACTTGCAGGTCGGACACTCCACCGCGACGCTCCGGAGATGCCTATTTCCCCCACCGAGTCATCGGCGCGCGAGCGTCCGCGATTCAGTGCTTCAGGCGCGTTGGCGGTTCAGGCAGGAGGACCGAAGTACTGATGGGCCACCTCGGGCCTCGGCTGCACGAAGAGCCCCTCGGCCTCGGCCGTGAGGGTGTCGCCGTCGTACATCTCGGCTCGAGACATGATCCGCCGGCCCTCGACCCGTTCGACCCACGCCCGCAGGACCAGCTCGCGAAACAGCGGCGTGGGCTTGCGGTAGTGGACGGTGAGCCGCGCGGTCATCCCCGGGTTCCCCGCCACGATGTTCGCGATCCCGAGCACTTCGTCGAATGCACACGCGACCCATCCGCCGTGCACGAAGCTCGGCGGACCCTCGTACGCGGCGCCGAACGTACCCCGCGCTTCCACACCCGGGCTGCCGTCGTCCCGGGCGACCACCTCCCAGTCGAGGCGCGGCGAGAGCGGGCTCGACTCACCGACGATCGGCGAGCGCGGCAGGTAGTCGCCGTGGCTGCGCGGACGGTAGCCCGCGCCCGCGTCGCGGCCGCGTCCGAGGCGGAACGTAAGTTGCTCCACCTCCTGCGCGACCGCGTGCAAGGTCTCGGCCTCGACGTCCTCGACCGACATCACCGCGTCGATGAGCGCGCGGACGGCGCCCGCGAGCTCCGCTCGCTCGGGAGTCGCGAATGCAGCAGAGTCGGGAATTCCGGGCGCGGCCTCGGACACGCGCGGTCACTTGCCCCGGAAGACGGGCGGACGCTTCTCGCCGAAGGCCTTCGGGCCCTCTTGGGCGTCCTCGCTCGCGAAGACCTCCCAGCCGATCTTGTCCTGATGTTGCATCGCGTCGGCGTCGTTCATGTGCTCCGTCTCGCGCCACGCGCGCAGGATCGCCTTCGTTGACAGCGGCGCCATCTCCGCGACCTCCGCCGCGAGCTCCTTGGCCCGCGCAAGTGCCTGGCCGTCGGGTACCACGTGGCCGACGAGACCTATCTCCCTGGCTTCACGCGCGGGGACCGGCGGACAACGCAACAAGATGTCCATTGCGAGCGTGTAGGGGATCTGGCGCGGCAAGCGGCACGCCGAGCCGCCGAGCGGGAAGAGTCCGCGCTTGGCTTCCCACACGCCGAAGATGGCGCCCTCGGCCGCGACGCGTATGTCGGTTCCCTGGAGGATCTCGCTGCCGCCGGCGACCGCGTAGCCCTCGACCGCCGCGATCAACGGTTTCGAGAGGCGGTAGTCGCGCAGCAGTGCCTTCCAATGCGGGTTGTTGCCACGCGCCATGACCGCCTGGACGTTGGGGTCGTCCGACTGCTGGCCCATCGACGTGAGGTCCATGCCCGAGCAGAAGTTGCCGCCCGCGCCGGTGAGGATGGCGCAGCGAACCTCGGGCTCGTCGTCGACGTACTCGTATCCGAGCACGAGCCCGGCGAGCATGTCGGGGGAGAGCGCGTTCTTCTTCTCCGGGCGATTCATCGTGAAGATCACGACGCGCCCGTCGCGCTCGATCGTGCAGTGCCGGGTGCTGATGTCGAGTCGTTCGATCACGGGGTGAGGCTAGAACACGTTTCAGGTCGGGCGCCCGGACCGTCCCGGTTGCCGCCTCCTGGACCGAAGATGGAACGTGTTCTACTCTGCGGCGGTCGACGCCCAGTCGGAGGGAGCCCGGCGAATGGGATTCTGGAAGCATGCGCAGGACGACCCGGGTTACCTCGCGATCGTCGATCCGGACGGCACCGAGCACGCGGCAGGTGACGTCCTGGCCCGGGCCAATCAGCTGGCGCACGCCCTG
>JAUZEM010000591.1 GCA_030839005.1 Actinomycetota bacterium
GGCCAACGCGCCCGCGCACTTGACCGCTTCCTTCACACCTACAACCATCACCGCGGCCACACCGCCCTCGGAGGCTCCCCACCCATCACCCGCGCAACCAACCTCGCTGGGCAACACAGCTAGGCCGCGAGCGGCGCGCCGAAGAAACCGCGGTGCACGACCCGCGTGACGGTGTCGAACAACGTGTCGGTGTCGAACTCGAGCTCGCGCGACACCAGGAAGTACGCGAACCGCTCCAGCAGCGCCATGAGCGCGGAGATCGAGGCGACGTCACCGCGTGCGCCGGCGTCGCGCATACGCGAACCGAGCGCAGTCGCGATATCGGTGAACGCGACCACGCCCAGCCGGCTCGTCTCGCGATCCTCGACGTTGCCCTCCATCCAGGCGCGTAGCACCGGCCCGAACCGCGCGTATGTCGAGAAGAAGGTCTCGAGGAACCGGCGCAGCTCGGCCGCACCCGCCTCGTCGCCCGCGACCTCGCCCAAGCCGCCCGCCAGCGCACCCATCTCCTGCGCGCACTGGATGGCGAGCGCCCGCAGCAGCTCCTGCTTGTTCGCAAAGTACAGATAGAAGGTGCCGTGCGACGTGCGCGCGGCGCGGACGATGTCGTCGACGCGCGCCGCGTGGAAGCCGCGCTCGGCGAACACCCGCATCCCCGCGTCGAGCAGCTTGCGCATCGTCTTGCGACCCTGGGCCCGCAGCTCTCTCGCGGCGGCCGGCGTGCCCGGCGGCGGCGCGACATCGCGGCCGCCGGTCGCTCGTCGAGACGACTTGTACGCTTCGGCCATGTCTCTCCCGGGGCTGCCCTGGACGATCGCGGAAGCGGCCCGCCGTTTCGCGGATCGTACTGCCTACGTCACTCCGCTCGGCTGGTCGTTGTCGTATGCCGATGTCGATCGCATCTCCGACGAGGTCGCGGTCGGGCTCACCGCGCGGGGAGTGCGCGTGGGTGACGTCGTCGGGTTGGTCCTGCCGCCCGGACCCGAGTACCTCCTCGCGTACGCCGCGATCGCCAAGCTCGGTGCGATCACCGCGGGCGTGAACGATCGGCTTTCCGAGCGCGAACGCGAGGCGATTCTCGCTCTCGCCGAACCGCGTGTCGTCATCACGACCGACGAGGTTCCGCCGGCGAGCTCGTCCGAAACCGTGCTGCCGGAGCTGCGCGAGAAGGGGGCCTCGGCGCCCGAGTTGGCACCCGACCCCGAGCGCCCGGTCGCCATCATCTTCACGTCGGGCACGACCGGCCTCCCGAAGGGCGCGCTCTACTGCAACCGCCAGCTCGCGTTCATCACCCTCACCGACGTAGGCGACACGTGGGACGGCGGTGGCCGTGCGTTCAGCGGCACCTCGTTCGCGCACCTCGGGTTCATGACCAAGTTCGCCGGCAATCTCCGACGGGGCGGCACCACGTTCATCATGGAACGCTGGCACGCCCGACCCGCACTCGAGCTCCTCGCGCGCGAACGCATGACAACCGTCGCGGGCGTACCGACGCAGCTCGCGCTCATGCTGCGCGATCCCGAGTTCGACGCCTTCGATCTCTCGACGGTGCAGTACATCATCGCGGGCGGCGGACCGATCACGCCGGGGCTCGCCGAGGAGTCCCGCCGGCGCTTCGGTGCGCGACTCGCCACCCGCTATTCGTGCACGGAGGCGGGCATCGGCCTCGGCACCGCGTTCGACGACCCGGACGAGGACGCGATCATCAGTGTCGGCCGGCCGCACGCGAGCGTCGACCTGTCACTACGCGACGGAGCAGGCGAACCCGTCTCCGGCAACGACATCGGCGAGGTGTGCCTGCGCTCCCCTGCCGTCATGTCCGGCTACTGGCAGGATCCCGACCAGACCCGCGCCGCGTTCACTTCCGACGGCTTCGTGCGCACCGGCGACCTCGGTTGGGTGGACGATCGCGGCCGGCTGCGCCTCGTCGGCCGGAACAAGGAGATGTATGTGCGCGGCGGTTACAACGTGTACCCGGTCGAGATCGAAAGCGTGTTGTCGACCCATCCCGACGTCGCGGCCGTTGCGGTGGTGCCCCGGCCCGACGACGTCATGGGCGAGGTCGGTGTCGCGGCCGTCGTCCCGCGCGATCGGGATCGCCCCCCGTCGCTGGCCGAACTGCGCGCGTTCGCCGCTCCGCACATCGCGACGTACAAGCTGCCCGACGCCCTGCACGTCGTCGACACGTTGCCCTTGACGGTGGGCGAAAAGGTCGACCGGCGAGCTTTGGTGGACGAGATCGCCAAGCTCCTAACCTGACTCGACCGACTCGATCCGAACCGTTCCCCGAATCCGTCCCAAGGGCCATGGAGCTCGAATTCACCGCCGATCAGGACGAGCTGCGCGACTCGATGCGTGCGGTGCTCGCCAAGGAGAGCCCGGTCGCACTCGCGCGCCGCGTCGTCAACCACGACGCCGACCACGACGCCGCCCTCGACGCGCTCTGGGCGACGCTGACCGGGTTGGGCTGGTCTGCCCTCACCGTTCCCGAATCCGACGGCGGCATCGGTCTCGGGATGATCGAAGCCGGCATCCTCGCCGAGGAGATCGGACGGGTCATCGCGCCCGGGCCGCTGCTCGCGACCGTGACGCAATTCGTTCCCGGGGTGCGCGAGACCGGCACTGCCGAGCAGCGCGCCCGCTTTCTCGGTGCGGTCGCGGCGGGTCGGTGCTCGGGCGCACTTGCGATCGCGGAGAAACGAGGCTCGTTCGATCCGGCCTCGGTCACCGCGACCGTCGTGTTCGACGGCGCCCACGCCGCGCTGTCCGGCGAGAAGCGATTCGTCGTCGAAGGCGACACCGTCGACGAGCTGGTCGTCGTGGCGCGCACGCCGGGCACCTCGGGCGACGACGGGGTGCACGCGCTCGTCGTACCGGTCGCCGCGACCAGAACGAGGCGCGTGCACGCGCTCGACGGGAGCCGCCGCCTTGCCCACGTGGATCTCGACGGCGTCCGGGTCGAGCGCGACCGCGTCCTCGGCGACGGCCAGTCGTCGAGCGCAACCGCGCTGCGCCGCGCGATCGAGGAGGCGACGGTCGCGACCGCGCTCGAGATCGTCGGCTGCGCACAGACAATCTTCGACGTCACGCTCGAATACGCCAAGCAGCGCGAGCAGTTCGGTGTGCCGATCGGGTCGTTCCAGGCCATCAAGCACAAGTTCGCCGACATGATCGTCGCGCTCGAACGGGCGCGTGCCACCGGCTACTTCGCGGCCCTCACGATCGCCGAGGACGATCCGCGGCGGACGGCCGCGACATCGGTGGCGAAGGTCGCAGCCGGTGACTGCCAGCGCCTGCTGGCCAAGGAGGGCATCCAGATCCACGGCGGGATCGGCTACACGTGGGAGCACGACATGCACCTCTACGTGAAGCGCGCCAAGTCGCTGGAACCACTCTTCGGCTCGAGCAGCACCCACCGCGCCCGCATCGCCGATTTCCTGGGTGTGTAGCGCCCGACTCGGGGTGCGGTCGAGCTACGCCTTCAGGATGATCTCGGCGAGGATGTAGAACGCGACGATCAGCACGAAGCCGGTGTACATCGCGTTCTTGTGGGTCTCGTAGATCATGTTGAGGCCGCTGTTGCCGCGCCCGCTGATCATGCCCAGAGCGTTCAGCTCGAGCACGGCGAGCACCACGATCCCGATGATCAGGTAGATGACGCACTTGCCCGCGCTGAGCCGATCGCCGAAGTTCGGACCGAGGTTGTAGAAGTGGGCGGCGCCGACCATGAACACCAGCAGCGGCAAAGAGAAGATGGTGTTCTGACGCGACGCCATCGCGCCGGCGCGAGCCGCGGCGGCTGCGTTCGGATTCGCCTCGCCGCCCGCCTTCAGCGTGCGGGCGTTCGCGATCACGATCTGCTGATTCGGCCAGATGACGAGCCACACGTTGAGGAACATCGCAAGGCCGAAGAGAATCCCGATCCCGAGGGTCGGTCCCGCCGCGCTGTGTACCCAGAACTCCTTGCCGTAGCTCCCCTTGGGCGCGATCGCGATGATCAGCAGCCCGAACACCACGGTCGCGGCCGCGGACCACCGGAACCACCACAGTGCGCGCCACGTCAGCTTGTCGAACGCATCGTTGCGCGAGCTCGCCTCCATCTCCGCGAAGGCCGGGGTCTGAACGAAGTTGAAGTACCACAGCAGACCCATCCACATGACGGCCACGATGACGTGGGAAATGCGGAAGGCCTCCGACAGGCCAACCCGGTGGAAGATCTCCATCGCACGCTCCCGGTTGTTCGGAAAGGGCGGCAGAACGTACCAAACCTTCCGCCGTCCCGTCAGGGATCCTCGCGCTACAAGTCGGGCACGTGCGCGTCGCCGGCCGCGGCGCCCTCCGGCCGCAGGGGCTGGCGCAGGGGAACGATCATCCCGGCGAAGTCGGCGAACGCGATGATGTGGCCCAGATCGTCGGCCACACGGCACTCGACGACGATGAGCTGGCGGCCGGCACGCATCACCCGAGCCTCGGCCCGCACGATGGTGCCCTTCGGCCGGCCCAGGTAGCGGACGTGCATGTCCGCCGTAACCAGCGTGTTCTCGCCGGGCCGGAAAGTTCCCGCGCGCGCGGCAGCCGAGCCGGAGGCGACGTCGACCAGGCTCGCGATCGCTCCGCCGTGCAGGTTGCCCGACCCGTTGAACGCGCCCGGCGCGACCGGCATCTCGACGATCACCGCCGCCGGGTCGGGGCCGGAGACGAACCGCAGCCCGAGGAGCTGATGCAACGGCGTCGCCGCGTGCGCGACCCGCAGGAGCTCGATGACGTCGGTCGAGAAACCGCCATACGGGTGGTCGGTCGGCACGTCATCCGCGTCATCGGCCATGGGGTCACGCTCTCACTCCGAGGGGTGGGCGCGCCACCACGAGAACAACGCGGCGAGATCGCCGCCGCGCGCGACCGCATGTACGAGCCGGTCGCCGTTCGTCCACCACATCGCCGCGCGCTCGCGCTCGAACAAGCACCGGTAGCGCCCCAGCCCGGCCCTGGGCAAGGCGGCGGACGACCACGCTCGCTCGTCGGGCAGTCCGCGGGCGCATGCGGGTGACCCTGATCGCGCGGCCACGTCGGCGCCGGCCGCACGCCGATAGGCCGCCGCGACGGTACCGGGCGCGTACAGCCGAACATCGACGTCGATCCCGTCGATGACGCACCGCACCTCGCGCCGCGCAACCGAGAGCCCGACACAGTCACGGGTGCGGGGCACCGTCGTCGTTGCAGCAGTCGACGCCACGTTCGAGGGCGCTACGTTCGAGGGCGCCGACACGAACGAAGGAGACGCGAGCGCGGCCGGGGCGTCGCCGGCAGCAGACGTCCGCGCGCGGTGACCGGCCACGACCCACGCGGCAGTCAGACCCGCGAGCAGCGCGAATGCCGCCAACGGCCGGGCGCGACCGCGGCCGAACGACGAGCGGCTGAACGACGGCGGGCCGAACCTCGGGCGGCGAAACGGCCGGCGGTTTCGCCGCCGGCGACCAAACGACGGACGGAGACGGCGCCGGTCCTCGCCGGCCCCGCCGTTGCGGGCACGACCCGCCCAGAACTCGAGATTGGACGCGAGCTCCCGGGCTTCCATCCGGACCACGCTATGCCATCGAACCTCGGATTACAATGTTTGACACATTCTCAGACCTTTTGATATAGATGTTTCGTGCGCCAGCACCGCGCTCGACTGCGGCTCCTCCTCGTCGCGCTTTTCGCGCTCGCCTCCTGTGGCGCGCTCGTCGAGGCCCATCCACAGTTGTCGGGAACGTTCTGGTCACGGGGCGACGATCTCGCACTCGCCGTGGCCTGGTTCGTCGCGGTGACCGCGAGCGCGTGGCTGTTCGTCGCGACGGGCGCCTGCCTGGTCGCGCTCGGGTTTGCCCGTCCCCGGCTCGCACGCCGGCTCGCGTGGCCCCTCCCGGCCGGGATCCGCCGGTTGGTCGAGGTCGCGATTGTGGGCTCGTGCCTCGCGATTCCGGCACTGCCCGCACCGGCACTGGGTCCCCCACGTCTCGCCGCCGCGGTCGTCAACGACCAGCCGGTCGTGCGCGCGCCGGAGACATCACAGCCGAGCACCACCCCGCCGACGACCGTTGCGCCGACGACCGCCGGGCCCGTCGCGCCGGCCCCGATGCCGCGACCTGACCCGGCGCCCTCGGCCGGGCCGGCACCGTCCGAGCTTCCGCCGCATGTCGTCGTCCGCGCGGGCGACAATCTCTGGCTCATCGCGCGCGCGTCGCTCACGCACGTATCCGCGACGCGTCCCGACGACGCCGATGTCGCGCGCTACTGGCTCGCCGTGATCGCCGCGAATCGTTCCACGCTCCGGTCCGGCAATCCGTCGCTCATCTTTCCGGGCGAGATCGTCGCCCTGCCCCGTCCGTTCCGGGTGTCCTAGCCTCGAGCGCGTGGGACTCCTCGCCGGCAAGGTCGCCGTGGTCACCGGTGCCGGTGGCGGCATCGGCCGCGGCCACGCACGTCTTCTCGCGAGGGAAGGCGCGCGGGTCGTCGTCAATGACGTCGACTCCGGCCTGGCCGCCGACACAGTTTCCGAGATCGGCGACGCGGGCGGCGCCGCGACACCGAGCTCCCACGACGTCGCGACCTGGAGTGGGGGCGGTGCGCTCGTGCAGCACGCGATCGATGCGTACGGGCGTCTCGACATCCTGGTGAACAACGCGGGCGTCCTGCGGGACACGATGTCGTTCAACATGACCGAGCCCGAATGGGACGCAGTCATCGACGTGCACCTCAAGGGGCACATGTCGACCTGCCACGCGGCGGCCGGACATTGGCGAGAACGGGCCAAGGCCGGCGATACACCGAACGGGCGCATCGTCAACACCTCGTCCGAGTCGGGATTGTTCGGTCAGGCGGGCCAGGCGAACTACTCGGCGGCGAAAGCCGGCATCATCTCGATGACCATCGTGATCGCCCGCGAGCTCGGGAAATACGGCGTCACCGCGAACGTCGTGTGCCCGCGCGCCCGCACCCGGATGACCGAGTCGATGCCCGGCGCGGCCGAATACATGCAGGGTCCGGAATGGGAGCCCGACAACATCGCGCCCCTCGTGTGCTTCCTCGCGAGCGACGCGGCCGCCGACGTGTCCGGCCAGGTATTCGTCATGTGGGGAACCCGCATCCATCTCATGCAGGGCTGGCAGCGCGTGCACACGTTCGACCGGAGCGACGCCGACCGCGCGCAGGGTCGCTGGACGCCCGAGGAGCTCATAGCCCGCAAGGACGAGATCTTCGCCGGACACCGCACCAAGGTCC